>NZ_JBHFNP010000115.1:0-96542 GCF_041929235.1 Microseira sp. BLCC-F43 | reverse complement strand
CTGGTTCCCCATCCGAGAGGATCTCCTTTAAGCTGGAAAAGTATGTCCAGATAGTCGTTTTGTGCAAACAAGACCGGACGAAAAGATGTACCATTATTCCAGCCTGAATCCCCGTGTCAAGAGACCGGGGAGTGGCTCAATTTGGTTATTCTATTCTAAGCTATAATTTAATGCTTTAGCGTCTTTGTACGCTAGCGCCAGACCCGCCTGTATACTGAGGATGATACAAATGTTACCTTTGCCCCCCTTGTTAGTTTTAGGCGCTCGCTACCACGATTCACTTTGCTTTAGCCAGAAGAAAAATGATAAATAACCTTGATTTATCATTTTTCTAGTCATTGCTGATAACATTTTTGTGTTTTATCTAGTTTTAAAAAGCCCGCTTAATATCAAAAAAAAAGCATGAATGCACCAGAAGGAAAAAAAATAAACTATATGGAAATAGAAGAAACAAATACCAGCTTACCTCAAGGGATTAAACATCAAATGAGTGGGATAGAAGCTGTTGAAACTGGAAGTTTAGATAAAATAAGAGATATTCTTTTCGGGAATCAGATGCGGGAAAATGAAAAAAGATTTGCCCGCTTGGAAGAAGGTTTAGTTAAAGAACAATCTGACTTGCGAGAAGACATAAAAAAACGCCTAGACAACCTGGAAAATTATATCCGGCGCGAGATTGACTCGCTAACCGATCGAGTAGATCGCGAACCAACCGCAAGAGATAAAGCCGTCAAAGACCTGGAGCGGGAAATTAAAAATTTAATAGATGCTTTGGATAATAAGATTACCCAATTGCAGCAACAAGCAAACCAAAGTCAGCGGGAATTGCGCCAGCAAATATTAGATCAGTCTAAAAATATAGAGGATGGGATAAAGCAAAAGAACGAAGAAATATTAGCGGTTCTAGAACAAGAAACCGAGAGACTTCGTAGGGACAAGACCGAGCGGTCATATCTCGCCACTTTATTTGCAGAACTAGCTGTGCGACTGAACAAGCAATAGTAAATTATACCTTGTAATAATTAACCATAAATCGGGAGATTTGAGGTATGACAGATCCTTCCACCCAGGATGTCAAAAACAATACCCCAAATAACGATGCTGCAACGGAAGAAGCGCTTGCCGAACTCCGCAGTTTGCTGCTAGGTTTTGAGACTAGCGAGCTTGACAAACTGCACAAGCGCTTGGAAAATCCCAACATTAGTGCAGAGGAAGTCAGCCAATTGCTTCCAGAGGCGATTATTTTACGCTCGCTCAAAGACAAACAACTGGGCGAAGCAATTGTCCCCACCGTTGAAACAGCGATCGAAGTTTCGGTTAAAAGAGATTTGAACGTGCTTGCGGATGCCATTTTCCCCGTCATCGGACCAGCGACTCGCAAAGCTATTGCTACAGCGCTGGAAGCCACGATCCAATCCCTCAATCAAGTCGTAGAACACAGTCTTTCCCCACAAAGCTTTTTGTGGAGAATAGAAGCATTACAGACAGGCAAATCATTCGCCGAAGTCATAATGCTGCGTACCCTGGTTTATCGGGTTGAACAAGTTTTCCTCATTCACAAAGAAACCGGATTGCTGCTGCAACACATCGTAGCAGAAGGGGTAGTAGCGATGGATGCTGACTTAGTTTCAGCAATGTTAACGGCTATCCAAGATTTTGTGCGAGACTCTTTCAACGTAGCGACGAGCAATACACTTGAAAGCTTGCAGTATGGCGATCTCACGATTTGGATCGAACAAGGACCTTATGCAATATTGGCAGGCATTATCAAAGGAAACGCACCCAAAGAATTAAGGTTAACTTTCCAAGAAGCGAGCGAAAAAATTCACCTGCGTCAAGCAAACGCCCTGAGAAATTTTCAAGGAGATACTGCAACCTTTGAAGCCAGCCTACCCTACGTGGAAGCTTGCCTGCAACAAAGATATAAACCCAAAAAATACAAAGTTTCTCCGATTTTATGGATGTTGTTAGGAGGCATACTTTTTGGATTGGGAAGCTGGGGCTTTTTTGAATTTCGCGAACAGCGTCGCTGGGCAGATTATTTAGAAAAACTGCAAGCTGAACCAGGAATTGTAATTACTGATGCCAAGAAACGTCATGGGAAATATTTTATTTCCGGACTGCGCGATCCGGTGGCAGCCGATCCAATTAAAATCTTGCAAGAAACCGAGATTAATCCCAAAACTGTAGTAAGCAGATGGCAGGGTTACCTATCCCTCGATCCAGAAACGATCGCGGCGCGAGCAAAAAAGGTGCTAGAACCCCCCAAAACCGTCAATTTAAGCGTAGATGAAAACGGCATTCTTTATGCATCGGGAACTGCTCCTCGCCGCTGGATTGTGGCAGCGAGGAGACTGGCGCCAACAATTCCCGGCGTGACTAAATTACAGGAAAAAAATCTGGTAGAGACGGATATGAAAAAATTTGAGTCAACCAGAAAAAATATTGAAGAACAAGTGATATTTTTTGCGCGGGGAAGCGAAAATTTTATCCCCGCTCAAGAGCAAAAAATCCAAAACTTAGTTAGAGAAATACAAAAGCTTGCGGACTACGCCAACGTTCTGGACAAAAACGTCACGATTCAAATTATCGGGCATACAGATAAAGAAGGGCCAGAACCAGCCAATATCAGACTGAGCAAAGCACGAGCCGATAAAATAAAGTCGATTTTAGTCGCCCAAGGAATTGCAGCGAACCAGCTTTCTACCGCTGGTCTGGGAAGTAAAAATAATTTCCGTAAAGAATTAAGTAAAAAAGATAAAGCAGTTAACCGAAGTGGATCTTTCAAAGTCATTGTCAACGATGTTTCTCAATAATAATATCCCCGCTTATGCTACAGAAAAAAGTATGTATGGTTGGAGCTTTCGCCACGGGGAAAACTTCTCTTGTAGAGCGTTTTGTTAAAAGCATTTACTCGGAAATTTATCAAACTACCGTTGGCGTAAAAATTGATAAAAAAACAGTAAATCTAGGGAAGCAGGAAGTCAATATGATCCTGTGGGATATTCACGGAGAAGACGAATTTCAAAAAGTTAGGATGTCCTATTTGCGCGGTTCATCAGGTTACCTTTTGGTCGTTGATGGAACGAGGCGCTATACTTTTGATAAGGCGATTATGCTCCAACATCGGGTAGAAGAAACAGTCGGATCCGTGCCATTTATTCTCTTACTGAATAAATCGGATTTGACCGATGAATGGGATATTGACGAAGGAGCGATCGCCGAACTATCAGAAAAAGGTTGGACTGTAATTAAAACAAGCGCTAAAACCGGCTTAGGCGTGGAAGAAGCTTTTTTTATTTTAGCTAAAAAAATGATAGAGGGAATCAATGCTGGAACTACCAAGTCCGATAGTTAATTATCTTCATAGCCTCACGTTTGAAAATAGTTCTCCCGCTTATCTTTTCGTAGAAAAAAACGGGCGCTTGTCCGACTGGGGCGGAAAGTTAGCAGCTTATGGAATTAAGAATTTGCAAAAAGGGCAATATGTAGCAGAACAACTGTTTTTTCTGGAAGGACTTTTGCCTGCGGATGATTTTCCCATATTTCTGCCTTGTATTAAAACCGAGTACGGGCGTTCTGCCGATCTGCATATTTTCCCCGGAGATGAGGGAGACTGGGTGTTACTGCTAGACGCGACTTTAGAAGAGATTCAGCGCAGTTTAATTCAACAACAAGGAAACGATCTCAGCCTTTTGAGACAAGAACAAGTGCGAATATTAAACCAATATTTGGAACGAGATATCCCTGAAGATTTAGCACAAGAGCTTTTTAAGTTACACGAGAGGGGGGAACGCAAGGATGTGACCATTCTGTTCGCTCATATTTGGGGACTTTCTTCTTACAGCGAACAACATCCGCCGGAGGTAGTTTTCAGAATGCTCAACTTATGCTTTACCAGTATGCTCCAGCAGATTCTGGATGAAGCCGGTTTAGTAGATAAGATAGTGGGAGATTTAGTAACGGCATTCTTTGGGGTTGTTCCTGCTAGCGGGTCTTCGCGCGATCGCGCAGTAAAAGCAGCCTTACGGATGATAGAAGCCGTCAGAGATATTGGTAAGATATCTAAAGTAAATAATGGCTCGAAACTCGACATTAGCATCGGAATAGCTTCTGGCCCCGTAGCCTTGGGTATACTGGGAGGTAGACTCCACAGAACATTTAACGCCATTGGCTACCACGTCAATTTGGCTGCACGTCTTGAAAGCCAAGCTCGTCCCAGCGAAATTCTAATCGATGAAAATACATTTAATCAAACTGGAAACATTCTGCAACAAAATTTTGCGCCAGCGTCCCTGTTATTGCAAGGAATAGCTGAGCCGATACGCATATATTCGTGTCTGGTAAAATAATGAGCGAATCGATTACAGATGAAATTTTTGCCGCTCTGAATATTGTAGTTTTAGAGCTGGAGGACGGAGGTTTTAAAGTTATCGGTCAAGTTCCCGATTGGTTTAGTCAATTTGACCCAGAATTTGCCTCTAAACGAGATGGATTAACGCTGGAAAAATTTCATTTTATTGCTAATTTTATCATCGATGCTGAAAATTTTTGGAATAGTTCTGAAGCCGAACCGCTGAGTTCGGGAATCTGGATTGAAACCGATGTATCGGGGAACGAATACCAGTTTGAAGCCAGAGCAATTCGTTTGGGAGAGAGAAAGATATTATTAATCGAGTTGCTAAAGTTTGCCTATCAAGATAAACACTTGCTCATCCAGAAAGGAAGGGAAAATCGTTTACTGTACGATCGGTTAGTTAAAGAAATCCAAAAACAAGAAATACTCTGGCACTGCATCGTTCACGATTTGGGAGTCAAATTTTCGCTGCTAATTCTTTAGAGCTACTTAGCAGCGAAAATTTGACTCCGCCAGCCAGAAAATTTTTAGAAATTGGCAAGAGTCAAGCCATGCAGCAAGGAATGTTAATCAGGGAAATATTGAACGCATTTTCGGCTGACATGGAATCGATGGAAAATTTTATATTCGACCCCGATTTAGCTCCAGATGTGGCGACTGCTGTCAAAGAAATCGTTGATGGTTTCCGACCGAGTTTTGCCATGAGCAACATCAATTTGTGTCTGGGTTCAAACATCGATAGACTGGAAGAAAGTAAAGCTGTTGGCGAAAAATTACATCTCGATCGGGTTCTGTTTAACCTGGTGGAAAATGCCTTCCGCCATAGTCCCCCGCACACTACGGTAACCGTTGACGTTAGCGATGAAGGAGAATTTCTGCTGTTGACAGTGGAAGATGAAGGTGCGGGTCTATCCCCGGATATTGTCAACAGACTGTTTCAAAAATTTGTTCAAGGGAAAGGTAAAACTGGTCGAGCTGGTTTGGGGCTTTATTTTTGTCGTATTACGGTAGAAAGTTGGGGTGGTACTATTGGTTATACACTGCGTCAGTCAGGCGGTTCTCGGTTTTGGGTTCGCCTTCGTAAAGCAGTTTAATATCATGTCCTTAGGCATCGGCAGCGCCAACCGGGGCGGGTTTAAAAAGATATTTCATGGTTTTACTGATTGATTGGTAAAACCCGCCCCTACAGCATAAAAAATTATATACTACCATTGCTTAAGGACATGATATAACTCGTTCCCAGGCTCCTGCCTGGGAACGACGACCAGTGGGCTGCTGCCTCGCCCTTTATTAACAACTAAATCAATTGTGGAAAAGAATCAAAAATTTCCCAGATGGCGTAGATTTTTCTTTGGTATCCGCACCCGGATTATCGCTTTGTACCTATTGCTGATGGCTGGTTCGACAGGTATATCGATTTTAGCCGTGCGTCAGGTTCTTTCAGTGCGGTTAGAACAACGGGGTAAAAACCTTCTGGTTCAAGAGGTGCAGGAATTTCGCCAACTGCTTAAACAATGTCATAATTCCAGTTGTAAAGCGTCGAATTTATTTGACACTTTTCTTGACCGAAATATCCCGGTTGAAGGGGAATTTATGCTAACCTTCCTCAACGGTAAGCTTTACAAATCCAGTCCGGTTGCTCTACCAGAAACCCTACGCATGAATGGGAAAAACATAGAGCATTGGGCGCAATTAACCCAGCCAGAAAAGGGGGAAAAAGTTACTCCGACGGATATGCTGCGCTACATGGCAGAGCCAGTCATAATTGGGGGAAAAACGCGCGGGGTGTTTGTCATTCTCCACTCTACCTCGTTTGAGATGGAGAAAGTTAATGAAACAACTGCTGTAATGATTTTAGTAACTAGCGCTATCTTATTTGTGAGTGTATTTGTGACTGGGGCGGTAGCTGGACAAGTGTTAAAACCTTTGCGATCGCTAACTGCAACAGCCCATTATATTACCGATTCAAATGTCAGTCAGCGCATCTCGGTAGAGGGTTCTGATGAAATTGCCGAACTCGCGATCGCTTTTAATGAAATGCTCGATCGAATTGAGGCAGCTTTTACCAGCCAACGGAATTTTATCAACGATGCCGGTCACGAATTGCGGACGCCAATTACTATTATTCGCGGTCATTTGGAATTGTTACAATATCAACCAGAAGAACTGGATGAAACTTTGGTTATAGTGAACGATGAGTTGGATAGGATGAACCGATTGGTTAACGATTTGCTGTTGTTAGCTAAAGCAGAAAGACCAGATTTTTTAGGTTTAGAATATTTAGAAATTAATAGGTTTATTCAAGAATTATTTGCGAAGCTTAAAGCTTTGGGAGAACGGCATTGGCAATTGGAATTAAACGCATCGGGTCAGATTTTGGCAGACAAACAGCGACTGACTCAGGCACTGATGAATTTGGCTCAAAATGCGGTTGAACATACAACGGTTAATGATACAATTACTTTAGGATCCGATTTAACAAAAAGCCAGATTCGCTTTTGGTTGCGGGATACGGGAGAAGGAATTCTGCCTGAAGATCAACAGCGCATTTTCGATCGGTTTGCTCGTGCTGCTAAAACTCGCAGGCGTTCTGAAGGGTATGGTTTGGGATTGGCAATTGTGCGAGCGATCGCAGAAGCCCACGGCGGCAAGGTAGAATTAAAAAGTCAGCCGGGAAAGGGTTCAACTTTTATCTTAATTTTGCCAGTAGAACCTCATTTTGGTACTTTAAAATAGCAATATGGAGAAATGCAATGAGTATCGCTCAGGTTAAGCGGTTCACGCTCGATGAATATCACAGATTGGGAGAACTAGGATTTTTTCATGAAGATGACCGAATTGAGTTAATCAAAGGAGAAATCATCCAAATGTCGGCGAAAGGGACAGCGCACGAAGTTTGTATTTCTAAATTGCTGCGGGAATTGATCGTACTGTTAGGAGATAGGGCAACTCTCCGGTGTCAATCTCCTATTATTCTACCAAACGACAGCGAACCAGAACCGGATTTTTCCCTTGTCCAAAATAGCCCTGACGATTATCTATTAGCTCACCCTCAGCCTGCTAATGTGTTACTGGTTATTGAAATTTCTGATTCGACTTTGAATTACGACCAAAATGTAAAGTTGCCTTTATATGCTGAAGCTGGTATTTCCGATTATTGGATATTCAATTTGTTCGATAATCAGCTAGAAGCATACAGCGAACCTTATCAAAGTAGTCAAGGTAAATATGGATATAAAAACAAGCGGATTATTTTACCGAATCAGATGGTAACTCTGCCTTGTTTTCCAGAACTGTCCCTCGATTTGGTTAGGGTGTTTCCGCCAAAACCGGACGGCGCTTAAGCGCCTACTACGAACTGCGCGATCGCTCAACTCACCACATACACCATGAACCGGATTCTCATCGCGGAAGACGAACCGCGCATCGCTTCGTTTCTGGAAAAAGGATTAAAAGCGAATGGTTTTACCACCATCGTTGTGGAAGACGGCGATGCAGCGATTAGAGTTGCTGATAGCAACGATTTCGATCTGTTAATTTTAGACTTGGGATTGCCTGGAAAAGATGGATTGCAGGTATTAGAAGAATTGCGGGGAAGAGGGGAAACTCTGCCGATTATAATTTTAACCGCCAGGGATGAAATCAACGATAAAGTAGCGGGATTTGAAGGCGGTGCGGATGATTACGTTACCAAACCATTTCGATTTGAAGAATTGCTGGCGCGAGTGCGCGCCCGGTTAAGAAATCAAAAATCTGCGCCTAAAAAAGATGAGATGATTCTCAAAGCGGGGGATATTGTTTTAGACTTGCGATCGCGCACGGTTACAGTAGGCGATCGCGTTGTCGAATTATCCGCCCGCGAATTCATCTTAACCGAAACCTTTGTCAGACATCCCGGACAAGTTTTAAGTCGAGAGCAATTACTCAATCATGTCTGGGGTTACGATTACGACCCCAACTCTAATGTTGTAGATGTTTATGTGGGTTATTTAAGAAAAAAATTAGGCAGCAACAAGATAGAAACCGTCAGAAGCATGGGGTATCGGCTGCGTTTATAACAGTTGACAGTTGACAGTTGACAGTTGACAGTTAGTCAATCTTCCCAGAAGAACATTGCTTTAAACCCAGTTTTTCGTTGATAATTTTCCACTGTCCACTGTCCACTGTCCACTGAAAGATAAGAACTTTCTCATGAAACTTTAATAAAAATTTTATCCGCAAGGCACAAACTGAGAGTAGAAGCGGTTAAAACCCGCTTGGCTTCGGGGCTTTTGCCTTGGGCGGGCAGAATGCCCACCCCACAAAACCAGTCAATTTCTGGTGGGGTGGGCGTCTCGCCCGCCCTTGGAATAGTCATAATTTAGCAACTTATCGGGGACAAATATGACAGCAACAGCTATAAAGAACGCACAAGAACACCAGTGGCACAATTTACCTGAAGACAAAATCAGCCATATTTTAGTAACCGACCTGGAAAAAGGTTTAGACGAAGTTGAAATTCCCCAGCGTTTGCGCGAATATGGGGCAAACGAACTAACTGCAAAAGAAGGCAAACCTGTTTGGTTAAAATTCATCCTGCAATTTAACCAACCCCTCCTGATCATCTTGGTGTGCGCCGGTGCAATTAAAGCATTTCTTGGAGAGTGGATAAATGCCAGCGTAATTTGGGGCGTTACGACAACAAACGCGATTATTAGCTTTACCCAAGAATCGCAAGCAGAAAGCGCTATCGCAGCGCTTGCTTCCGCCGTGCGTACAGAAGCGACCGTGATTCGCGGCGGCAAAAAATTAAAAGTCCCCTCGCAAGAATTAGTACCGGGGGATTTAGTATTACTCACCTCTGGCGACAAAGTTCCCGCCGATTTGCGCTTAATAAAAACCCGCGATTTGCAAATCGATGAATCTGGTTTGACAGGCGAGTCGGTAGCAGTAGAAAAAGATGCCGCAGATGCAACCTTACCACCGGAAACCCCGCTAGCAGAACGTTTAAACATGGCATATGCCGGAGGTTTCGTCACCTTTGGACAAGGTAGCGGGATTGTTGTCGCGACGGGGAATCAAACCGAAACGGGTAAAATTTCCCAGTTAATTGAACAACGGGTAGACCTTACCACGCCCTTAACGCGCAAGTTTAATCAATTCAGCCAAAATTGGCTTTACTTCGTGTTATTTGCGGCGACGCTGACGTTTGCGATTGGTTTGGGACGATATACTTTTCAAGATGCTGTAGAACCTGCGATCGCATTAATTGTCGGCGCCATTCCTGAAGGTTTGCCCGCAGTTATTACCGTCACCTTAGCAGTTGGTGTCGCCCGCATGGCGAAGCGAAATGCAATTGTCCGCAAATTACCAGCAGTAGAAACCCTCGGCGGTGCGACGGTGGTTTGTTCCGATAAAACCGGAACTTTGACCGAAAACCAAATGACCGTCCAAGAAATTTATGCAGGCGGTGAAACTTATACCGTCACGGGTGGCGGTTACAATCCCGAAGGCGAAATTCAGCATAAACAAACGCCAATTAATGCCAAAGATCTCCCGGTTTTGGCAGAATTGCTGTTGGCAGGAGTATTGTGCAACGATTCCCACTTAGAACAAAAGAACGGCAATTGGGTAGTCATTGGAGACCCCACCGAAGGCGCGTTAATTACCGTTGCGAGTAAAGCGGGGTTAATTCAAAAAGCAGCAGAAAGAATGAACCCCAGATTTGACTCAATTCCCTTCGAGTCCGAGTTTCAATACATGGCAACATTGCACCAAACTCGCCATGCCAAGGTAATTTATGTCAAAGGTTCGGCAGAAGCGATTTTAAAACGCTGTTCTGCTGCCTTCAATAAAGATGGAAAAATTACCACCCTGGATGTGGAAGCGATTGATCGGCGCGTCGATGAAATGGCAAAACAAGGGTTGCGGGTGCTAGCTTTTGCCAAGAAAAAAATAGCCGAATCACAAGATAAAGTCGATCATTCTGATATTGAATCGGGGTTGGCATTCATCGGATTGCAAGCAATGATCGATCCGCCCCGCCCGGAAGCGATCGCCGCGGTCCACGCCTGTCAAGCTGCGGGAATTCAGGTGAAGATGATTACCGGAGATCACATCACCACCGCACAAGCGATCGCCCGCCGCATGGGTTTCCGCAATCAGAATAAAAAAGTTGTGGCATACACAGGTGCCCAACTTGCCAAAATGAACCCGAACAAATTAGCAAATGCGGTAGAAGAAGGGGTAGTATTTGCCCGCGTCGCCCCCGAACAAAAGCTGCGAATTGTCGAAGCATTGCAATCAAAAGGTGAAATCGTAGCAATGACGGGAGACGGAGTAAACGACGCCCCCGCCCTCAAACAAGCGGATATCGGTATCGCCATGGGAAGCGGTACGGAAGTATCAAAAGAAGCGGCAGATATGCTGTTAACTGATGATAACTTTGCTTCGATTGCAGCAGCGGTGGAAGAAGGGCGATCTGTTTATAAGAACCTAATTAAAGCCATTTGCTTTATTCTGCCAGTCAACGGTGGGGAATCGATGACGATTTTAATCAGCACGCTTTTGGGTCGAGACTTGCCAATTTTGTCACTACAAATTCTCTGGCTAAACATGCTCAACTCGATTACGATGACGGTTCCCCTTTCGTTTGAACCCAAGTCAGAAGGAGTGATGAAACAGCCGCCCCGTCCGGTTAACGAACCCTTCCTGACGCCAAATCGCATCAAGCGGATTTTGGCAGTTTCTCTCTACAACTGGACGCTGATTTTCGGCATGTTTGAATTTGTCAGACAAGCACCTTGGGGCAGCATCGAATTAGCCCGGACAATGGCAATTCAAGCATTAGTGATGGGACGGATTTTTTACCTGCTGAGTATTAGCCAGTTGCTGCCTTCATTGATGGCAAAATTACAAGGTTCGACAGAAAAAGTCAGCGGGGCGCCCGCCCTGGCAGGTGGTATTATTGTGGCGGTAATCTTGCAGATTATCTTCGCCAACTCCCAGTTTATTAACAACATCTTCCAAACCGCACCAATGACACTTGACCAGTGGATTATCTGCTTCTTAGCGAGTTTACCGATGATTGCGATCGCAGCATCCGTCAACCGCTTCGATCCGCCAAACTAATTCAACAGTTGACAGTTGACAGTTGACAGTTGACAGGTAACTCTTTTTATTATTGATGTAGGGGCGGGTTTTACCAACAATTTCTCCATCCCACAAACAGGTTAAATAAACCCGCCCCGCCCCGCGATGCCTGAAATTCGGGGCGGGTTTTACCAACAATTTCTCCATCCCACAAACAGGTTAAATAAACCCGCCCCCCTAAACCCACAGAATCCCGGTTTCTTTAAGAAACCGGGATTCTAAAGTCCCGCTCCCTCGAAAAAATCTATCCTGAGATAGATGCTCCCAGATATGCGGAGCTTAATCAGAACCTCTGATAACAATTCTTTAACTTTCAGCGCTAGACAATTTTAAACAGACGTGCTTTAATACTTTGAAATCAGAGTAAGTCAGCCTAATCCAGCTTTTGCTGGAGCGGAGGAACCAAATTGTGGGGCAAATCTCTGCTAGTTTCGTGAGGAGTGCAGTAGAGAAGGGCAACTCTCAGCCCTAGTCCGTCAGCTAACTTCGTAGGCATTGAGAGGAGACTGAAGAGCGAGCATTTTCCCTAATGTTCTAAACTCATCAGTGTCCTTGGCTGGTACTGCTCAGTAACATTTGTACCTGCTCTTGACACCTATGACAATACAACTCAACTTGTCTGCTATTGCTGTTGCTGGACAAGCAGCTTGGCGACGCGCTAAACCGCTCGTTGTTCGAGATGTTGTTATCCTACCAGCCATTGGTTTTTTAGGAATAATCATCCTATGGTGGATTATTGCACTTGGCGATATGCCGACCGCACGCTAGTGCAAATTGATGCCCATTTCGCCAGAGGTACTGGTCGCTAATTTAGATGACATTTTTACCTCCTGAAAACAGCAGATTTCAGATTGAGATTTAGTCAATAATGCTTAAATTGACAATCCGCAATCTTAAAGTATCACTAATGTCATACTTGGTGTTATGCCAGTAGAGACATCGATTAACTACGCGATCGCCTAATTACATTTTCCCTGGCGGTATTGTATCCCAGAGGAAGCGATCGCGAGTTCCGCACCAGCACCTACAAAACTGAATTACTTTACAAAAAATTCAGCAAATTCCATCTTTACGATCGAGTTTTTTCTGTAAGATTCAACCAAGTCATTCACTCTGTATAGAGGTATACCGTGGAAAACTGGCAAGCCATCATCGCTACGATAACGTTTGTTACTGTCATCTTCTTAGTCATGACCGAGTGGATACACCTAACCATTGCCGCATTTTTAGGTGCAGTGCTACTCGTATTTTTAAACGTTATGACTTTGCCAGAAGCCATTGGTTATATTGGTCAAAGTCACGGAACCTTGGGTTTATTCTTCGGAATCATGGTACTGGTGCGCGCCTTTGAACCCACCAAAATTTTTGACTACTTAGCCACCCAAATGGTGATATTTGCTAAAGGTAGAGGCAATCTTTTACTATTAGCTATTGTTGGCATTACAACGCCGATATGTGCCGTTTTACCCAACGCCACAACCGTCATGTTGTTAGCACCTTTAATTCCACCAATGGCAGAAGAAGTAGGAATAAATTTTGTTCCGTTACTAATTTTAATGGTATTTGTAGCAAACAGTGCCGGATTGTTAACCATCGTCGGCGATCCGGCAACATTTATTGTCGGAGATGCGATCAATCTCAGCTTTACAGATTACCTATTTCGCCTCAGTTTAGGTGGCGTTATTGCTATTGTTACCGTAGTCGCCACCCTACCATTTTTATTTCGTAAAATTTGGAACACCAAATTAGAAAACCTCAACCAACTCCCCCATCCTCAAATTAACCATCCGCGAGTCTTGGCAGTGGGAGGATTAATTATAGCCTTTGTACTGCTGTTTTTTGTCGTAGGAGAATCCCTACCCGTTCCCATTTCACCTGCTGCGGCAGCCTTACTGGGAGCTGCTTTAGCCATGCTTTTGGCTCATCATACCAAAATAGATACAGTCAACCATATCTTGCGCGATGTAGACTGGAGTACCTTAATATTCTTCATGTCGATTTTTGTTTTAATTGGGGGATTGGAAAAAACAGGCGTCGTTCAAGGTTTATCAGGAGTATTGGCAACAATCTTAGGAAAAAATATAGCCTTGGGTTCGATAGCTATCCTCTTTTTTGTGGGACTTGTATCCAGCGTGGTTCCAAATATTCCCCTCGTAGTAGCGATGGTGCCATTACTCAAACAATATGTTGTCAATGTAGGATTAGTAGGAGCCGAAGTTTTATCGCCAGACTTTCAAGGACAGCTTCCCCCCGAAGTGCTGCCGCTATTTTATGCCATGATGTTTGGGGCAACATTAGGAGGGAATGGCACCCTAGTAGGCGCATCATCAAATATCGTAGCGGCGGGAATTGCTGAACAACACGGACGCCGAATCACGTTTCAAAGATTTTTGCGTTACGGCATCCCGGTAATGACATTGCAATTAATAACATCCGCCTTGTTTGTCATCGTTCGTTTTTTATTGTAGAGGCGGGTTGCACCAACCATTTAGGCACTAATCGACAATTTTGTTCAGAATCCCGGTTTCTGTAAGAAACCGGGATTCTGCTATGTGTTTTTATATAGTAGGGTGCGTTAGCGACAGCGTAACGCACTATGTGTTTTTATATAGTAGGGTGCGTTAGCGACAGCGTAACGCACCGCCAAAGTGTTTGAATAAAAATAGTAGTAAGCTGCTACGCACCTAATTTGAGAGTCAAATTTTTCCTTCTTCTTGTGGGGTGGGCATCTTGCCCGCCTCTTTATTGGATTTAAATGCGTAGCAGCTTAATATTAAATCCAGATCGACAACCCCTATAATCTTCTTTCTTCTTGGCGTTCTTGGCGTCTACTCTGCGGGAAGCCGCTACCCTTGTCTATGGCGGTTCATTTAAAAAAGGGGTTATAAAATTGCAAAAGAGGGTAACGGTGCGTTACGCTGTCGCTAACGCACCCTACAATCTAACAAATACCTAAAAAACAAATTAGTTATTAGTCATTAATCGTTAGCTGATGCCTCTTCAACTAATAACTAACAACTAACAACTAATGAAAGAGAAGAGTTGGGTTAAGTTTCTAGTGGGTATAAGAGATGAAGTGCAGCACGTCGCGCAGAACGCTATAGCCACCCATATCCCACAGCAAATAGGCGAGGAAGCCAATCATAGCGAGACGACCATTCCACAGTTCTGCTTGGGGATTGAAGCCAAACAAGAAAGCGTTGCGGTCTTTACCGTTGTAGGCTAGAGCAACAGGAGGTAGATTGGTGGTGCTGCGGGTTTCAGGAGTTTGCATAATTTCCAAACCTCGATTTACATTACTTAACGTTTGATACTTTGATAGTAGCTACCCTCCTCAACAGCGATGTCTGTCTATAGGTACATAAAGCAAGCTATCTAAAGGTTGATCTCAAAATTCCCATTTTCACTAAAAAACTCTATCTCTAGAAAGTGAGCAAATAGCTAGAAAATAAATCAATTATTCCAACTTTATATAAACTCGCTTCTCAATCCTGCTCTTGAAGCAAAGTTCAGACTTGGGAGAGATGTTTTTAACCCTCATATCCAGCCATTCTAACCCAAGGGGGGTGAATTTTTCCCCAATTACGGCGTAGGGACACGGCAAAAATAAATAGTTGTCAAAACTATTCTTTATTGTTGATGCCGTGTCCCTACTGTCGGGGTGTATTCTATAAATCTCAAAAAGAAGACAAAATGAGGGAATTTCTATGATTGACATAGGATTTTGGCTGTTGCAGGTTCCCGTGCCAGATCCGGTGGTTCCCGTGCCTGTCGCAGCAGCGGAAGCAATTTCTTCGGTGCGGTTTTTTGAAGCCTTGATTGCTGGGATAGTGCTGGCTTTTGCGTTCCAATTGTTACTAACTAACCTTTCTGTGGCTGCTGGAATTTCCTATTTGGGACGCAAATCAGATGATGATTCCGACTCGGATCGTCATGATTCTGGTAGCTTTGGCGGTACGATTAACAAAGTTAGCAAAACTGTGGGAATTTGGACTTTAGTCACCGTCACGCTTTCCTTATTCCTGGCTTGTTTTTTAGCAGTAAATCTCAGCTTGCTCACCTTTGATGTCGGTTTGGGCGCTATTCTAGGTTTGGTGATCTGGGGTGCATATTTCTCGCTGCTAGTTTGGGCGAGTTCGACAACTGTAGGATCGTTAATTGGTTCGATTGTCAATACCGCTACTAGCGGGTTTCAAGCGCTTGTAGGCACCGCGACGGCGGCGTTGGGTGCGAAAGCAGCAAGCAATCAAGTCGTTGCTACCGCCGAAGCCGCCGCCGCCGCAGTTGGTCGGCAAATTGGTAGCGCCATCGATCCGGTTAATATCCGCCATTCCCTGGAAGATTATCTGGAAACTCTGCGCCCTGCGGATTTAGATGTAAAATCAATCCGGCGCGAATTTGAATCCTTGCTGGCGTCGCCAGATTTGAAATCTATTTCTCCAGAAAACCTCAAAAACATTAATCGCGATACGTTTGTAGATTTGGTGACCAAAAACACCAATCTTTCCAAACGCGACGCCAACCGGATTGTAGACCAACTCGAAGGCGCTTGGAAACAAGCCACGAATCGCCTACCCCAGCGGGATGTGATGGGGGAATTGGTGGATTATCTCAAATCTGCATCAGCTAAAGAGTTAAAATCCCCCGAATTAAGCGGGAAACTCGACCAATTAATTGCAGAAATGCGCGCTGCTAAGCAAGCAAATCAAGAACAAACCGAAAAAGCTCCCGGTTTGTTCGGTCAAGCACGCCAAATGGCGATGAGTGCGATTACCGGCGCACTAATGGGAAGAACAGATCTGTCGGATTTAGATATCCAATCAATCTTAAATCGATTGCAAGAGGTTAAAGATCGAGTAGCTGGTGGTGCAAAGCAACTAACTGGTCAACCACAACCTGCCAATACGATTCGATTGGATATGGAAAACTATCTAATGAATGCCTATCCCTGGCAATTAAACCGGGAAGCAGTCAGGCAGGAATTTAGAGATGTAATCTACGATGCGGAAGCAGATCCGATTGAAGTGCGCCGCCAATTGGAGCAAATTAAGCGGGCAGATTTCTTCAATATCCTGCAAGAAAAAGGTCTGCTTACCCAAGAAGAAATTAACCAAATTGCCGACCGCTTGGAATCAGTGCGGTTAGAGGTTTTAAACTCGGTTATTGCGGCAGAAGAACGGGAAAAAATCTTCGACCTCCGCAGGCGAGTGGAAAATTATCTTCGTTATACACCTAAAGAACAACTCAATACTTCCGGTATTCTGAGCAATTTCAAACCGCTGCTGGAAGATACCCAGGGGAGTTACGAACAGTTGCAGGTTCGCTTCGCTCAATTAGACCGCGCTACTTTGCTGCAAATGCTCTATCAGCGCGCAGATATAACTCCTACAGAAGCTGACGCGATTGTCAACGATTTGGAAAGAACCCGCGATCTCGTGGCGTCCGAAGCGAAAGGTCTGCAAGATCGCGCCAAAGCTGAAGCGGAAGCGCTGTGGTTGAATTTAGAGTCGTACTTGCGGAATACGGGGAAAGAAGAACTCAACCCCGATGCGATTAAGCGGGATCTGCGGACCCTGCTGGATAACCCAGGCGCTGGTATGTATTTGATCCGTGCCCGTTTGTCTCGCTTTGACCGGGATACTTTGGTGAAACTGCTGTCCCAGCGTCAAGACTTGAGCGAAGATCAGGTGAATCGGATTGTCGATCAAGTTCAAGAGTCTTGGAGTAGCGTTGTCCACGCGCCGCAAGTTGTAGCGGATAAAGCGAAGGAACAATACGACAACGTTACCAATGCGATCGCCGACTACCTCCGCAATACCGGCAAAGACGAACTCAACCCCGAAGGTATCAAACGCGACTTCGCTCGACTCTTCGACAACCCCAAAGAAGGCGCGAGCGCTCTCCGCCGTCGCTTGTCTCAAATAGATCGCGATACCCTCGTAAAATTACTGAGTCAGCGGCAAGACTTAAGCGAAGACCAAGTCAATCAAATTATCGACCAAGTACAAGATTCGATTAGCAACATCGTCAAAGCGCCTCGCCGCCTCGCGAAGCGGACGCAAGCCCAAGTGCAAGATTTCCAAGCAACTTTGGCAGAATACCTGCGGAATACGGGCAAAGATGCCCTTAACCCCGAAGGTATCAAACGCGACTTGCAATTGTTGCTCCACGATCCGCGGGTGGGAATGGAAAGTTTAGGCGATCGCCTCGCGCAGATCGACCGCGACACGATGATAAAATTGCTATCTCAGCGTCCGGATATATCTGAGGCAGAAGCTACGCGCATTGTGGATCAAGTTTTAGCAGTGCGCGATCAATTTGTGGAACAAGTGCGAACCATCCAACGTCGCATACAAGATGTAATCGATGGGATTTTTGCCCGCATCCGCAACTACCTTAACTCCTTGGATCGTCCCGAACTCAACTATGATGGCATCAAGCGCGATGTCCGCCGGGTGTTTGAAGACCGGCAAGCAGGTTTCGATGCTTTACGCCATCGTCTGGGCGAGTTCAATCGCGACACCCTGGTAGCGCTTTTAAGTTCCCGCGAGGATATCTCCGAAGCCGATGCTAACCGCATTATCGACCAAATTGAATCAGCACGTAACAACGTCCTGCAACGCGCAGAACGGATTCAACAGGAAGCACAGCGACGTGTGGAAGAAGTCAAGCGACAAGCAGCTAAACAAGCTGAAGAAACCCGCAAAGCCGCCGAAACCGCCGCTTGGTGGTTATTTGGCACCGCGCTGCTGTCGGCTATAGCTGCTGCACTTGCGGGTGCGATCGCTGTCGCCACCTAGTCTTTAAAGTTGTTCTCCGCTAACCTGAAAGCCAAGCCTCTCAATCTTGGGAGGCTTTTTTATCGCTTACCCAGAAACCGGGTTTCTTTAAGAAACCCGGTTTTTTTTATCGCCGATGTGAATTCCGTTTGTTGCTGTGGGAAAAATAATCTGGGAGATGAGCGAGGGTTTTTTCTTCCCCATCCTCCCCTTCCCCACCTTTCTTGCGTAATCGGAGGTAAAAGAAGTGAATCTACTACTAACTCAAGTTGCTAGTTAACGCAAATTGCTAGTTATAAACAAGCGCGTTGCAAGCTTGCTAATTGCTAATATAGGATTGTTACCAATCTCGCCATTAGCCTCGTGACCACGGCAGAGCCTGGGAACGCCATTAGCCGCTCCCAGAGAGATAACTAGCAACTTGAGTTAGTTACATCGAGCCAAAGAAACCTGGTTTCTCTGAAAAATCGTCTATGAATAAACCGGGTTTCTGACTGCTGACGGCAAAAGCCTGTTAATCCAATTCCCAATTCCCAATTCCCAATTCCCAATTCCCGCTGTCACAACCTATTACCTAGCAACTTGATTTATTAGATTTATGGTGTCTCAATTATGAATTACACCGACTTGGACCAGTTTTTAGACCATTGTTACGAAGAATTAGAGAAAAAGCAATTTTATTTAAAAGCAGAATTCGGCATAGGATACTGCGAAAAATATGAGATTGACTGGGAGCGAGGAATTTTAAAATTCAAAGAAAACTCAACTGTTAAATTAATGGCGAAAATTACGCCACTAGGTTCTTATTCAACAACCAATTCAACCTGGATGTGGGCGTGGGAATATCCTTTTATCCCCGATACACTCAAACAGAAAGCCGAGCAACTTAAACAATTGGGCAGCATTACGGGATTGAAAATATTTGAAAACAAAATTTTCCCAGCCGCATCAGAAACCGTCTGGGAAATCGCTGCAATGGCATGTCACCACCTCAAATCAATGGGCTGTTATCGTGCAGCGGCTGGAGGGGTTTGGGTTTTCGCTACTATTGATGAGATAGAAACTGTAGAAAGTAGGCTGGGTTGAGGCACGAAACCCAGCACCCATTTGCTACCAAGTTGCAATTAAATATAACGTTGCTAAAACCCAATGAAAGCGCAACTAGGATTATAGCGGATTGTGACTTGATAGAATACACTTTATTTTCCATAAGTTAATAGCCCTTGTCTTGCGGGCTGAGTTTGTGTAGCGGCACCCTTAAGGGTGCCGCTACACTTGCCTTGCGCCACAAGGGTGACAAACTGCTATAGACTTCCCGCTGATCTTGCTGCTGATAATGTTCGATAGATTGCTGAGAAGAGTAGAATTTGCTGCGGTTTTGGAACAGAATGAAACTGGCAATAACAACGAGAAAATAACCAAACCCTCGCTGAAGTTGCCTAGGGTTAACAAACTGAGATAAATAAGCGCCCCCCACGGTTCCCAAACTAGCGGCTACTGTAAAAGAAGCGATTAAATTCCAGTTCAACTGCACCTGTCCCAGATATCCTAAAATAGCTGCTACAGAATTCAAAGCAATAATTACCAGTGACGTGCCAACTGCTTGTTTTATCGGTGTATTTCCCAATAAAACAAGTGCAGGCACAATGGCAAATCCTCCGCCTACGCCCACCAATCCCGTCAGCACACCTACGCCTAAACCTTCGCTCATCATCCACAACCAACAATATTTGCAAATCGGTTTGGGATATAAGCTCAAATCAAGTTGATTATTAGCGGTTTTAGCAGCAGGTTTCTGACTTTTGTAAATCATAAACCCAGCCGCTATCATCATCATCACAGCAAATAAAATCATTTGAATTGTGCCAGTAATAAAAGGAAGCGTAGCGATTTTTGCTCCAAAGAAAGCACCTAACATTGTGGCAGCGCCAAAGATAAAGGCTGTTTTTAAATTAACATTGCCGCGCTGCCAGTGGGGAATCACACCGATCAGACTAACAGCACCCACGATCGATAAACTCATGGCAATTGCTGGCTTCGGTGACACCCCCATGACGTAAACTAAAATTGGGACGGCTAAAACCGATCCTCCTCCTCCTATTAATCCCAAACTGATGCCGATACAGGCAGCTAAAACATGACCAACAATCCAGGTAATCATGATGGGTAATGGGAGGAAAATTTAACTAGCAGCAACTAAATTACCGCAACGCTCATTGGCGGGGATTGCTTCCATTATCTTTTTCGGATCTGGTAAGTTGAGTTTTCCCATAAACTCAATAAAGTTGTCGCGACTGCGTCCGACAAAACGAGGATTCCATTGCTTTTCTTCCCCTATTGTCGATACTGTATGACCGCGATAGTCATGAGCGGGATAGACAAGGGTTTCATCGGGTAAAGTAAATAGCCTTTGGGTTACCGAGTCAAACAAAGTTCCCGCATCGCCACTTTGGAAATCGGTGCGACCGCAACCCCGGATGAATAAAGCATCGCCTGTCAATACTCGGTCGCGATTGACGTAATAGGTCATGTGACTATCGGTGTGTCCGGGTGTAGCGATCGCTTCAATTGTAATGCTTACCAATCCCAGATTTTCTCCATCTTTGATCTGCCGATCGGCACAACCAACATCAGCTTTATCTGGCACAATACCTAAGCAACCTGTAGCTTGCCGCAATTTGGCTGTACCTGTAATGTGGTCGGCATGAACGTGTGTTTCTAAACAGTACCGCAGGGTTAATCCTAATTCTTGCAGCAGTTTCAAGTCCCGGTCTACTTGCTCTAGCACTGGGTCAATTAGAATCGCCTCTTTTGTTTCTGCGTCTGCAATTAGATAGGTGTACGTACTCGATTCAGAGTCAAATAATTGACGAAATAACATCTGCTTTTGCTCCTATAAGCGCGTTTGAATAGTAACTCAAGTTGCTACCTGGAGCTAATGGCTAATGGTTAATAGCTAATAGCTAGTGTTAGGAAAAATCCTCCCTTAGCAATTAGCAATTAGCCATTAGCCATTACCAACTTGCATTACTAGCTGTGTGTGGAAATGTATTGTTCCAGGAACTGCTTCATCTGGGGGTTGGCATTACAATCAAAACCCGCCTCGCCTGCTTTCTCAAACACTCGTTCTGCTGTCATACCTCGCCGCGTTGCCAGATTCATGAATGCCATCGCACCGGCGCGCATGGCACTAGCACAGTGAATCAAAGCGGGTTTCGGTAGTGCGTCAATTTGCTCTAAAACTTTATCGGTCAATTCCTCTGTCATCTCGCTGGGTTTGACGGGAATGTTGACGTATTCCAGTCCGGCAGCTTCTGCTAGCTGCTGTTCATCCGGCAAAAATCCCTGTTCGTCGGGCGATCGCAGATTTAACACCGACTTGTAACCCTCTGCCGCTGCTTGTTGCAACTGCTCTGGCGTCACCTGTCCTGCTACGGTAATATCCTCATCGATCTTTTTGACGTTTTCCATTGCTATCTTGGAGATCAACTCTATCTACTATATTACTATCTGGTAATATGGTAGATAAGCTCTCCCTGAAGACGTAATTTTTAGGTTTGTATGTTAAAGGTGTCTGGGCAAGCACTTCTTGCCGTGGCTGAGTATTTCAAAGTTTTGTCGGAAGTGAGTCGGTTGCAAGTGTTGTGCTGTCTCAAGTCTGGAGGGAAAAACGTGACGGAAATTATCGAGGCGACGGGACTGGGACAGGCGAATGTTTCCAAGCATTTGAAGGTGCTGGCGCAAGCAGGGATTGTGACTCGCACGCCACAGGGAACGAGTGTGTTTTACGAAATTACCGATCCAATCGTGTTTCAGTTATGCGAAGTGGTATGCGATCGCTTAGGGATTCGACTCGACGAACAAACTCAACAATTAGAAGAACTGAAAAACCTAAGGGGTTAGTTCATGCCTAGATACTGGAGGATGCCGCGAGCGATCGCCGCCGCCATTTGACTTTGGTAAGCTGGATCGGTCAATCTACGACTCTCCGATGGGGAAGTCACGTAACCCGTTTCCACTAAAACAGCAGGCATCGGGTTATTCCGGAGAACAAAAAATCTAGCGCGGCGCACGCCTCGGTTATTAATATCAAGACTCTGTAAAATGCTGTTGTGGATTGTCCGCGCCAGGACAGCGCCGTTACCAAAATAATAGGTTTCTAATCCATTAACATCAGGGCGATTATCAATCGCATTGGCATGAATGCTGACAAACACATCCGCATCCACCCGCTTTGCGATTACCACTCGTGGCGCTAAATCGACAAAATAATCGCTGTCCCGCGTCATCACGACTTGAATACCCCTTTGTTCCAATATTCGCGCCACCTGTTGGGAAATTGACAAAATAATATCTGCCTCGTGAATTCCTCCAACGCCAATCGCGCCTACATCTTTGCCCCCATGTCCGGGATCTATGACCACGACGGGGCGGGTTTTGGGAACGCGGGGTATTATCCTCTCAACAGGCGGTTCAAAAGCAGGTTGCGGTGGTATGGGTGGGGGTGAGGGGGGCGGGGGTACGGGTATCGGACTGCTAGCGTCGGGATTGGAAACCAAATCGGCGGGTGGGGGACTAATAACCGCGCCCATGGGTTGGGGAGTTGGTAATTGTACTGTCCAAGTAGTCGGTGAAATGCCGACGACTTTGACTTGTTGGGGGTCTAGGGAGTAACCTGGAGCCAATTCAATTACAATGCGCGTTGTCCGGTCATCAAACTGTCCCACTCGCACAGAACGAATCACTTCTCCCACTTCCCGCTTCGCCGTGGGCCATCCTCCTAGCCATGTCCCTGGCAAATCAATTACCAAACGAGTCGGATTGAACAGCAGTTGTGCCTTGGGTTGAATCCCTTGGTCGGTTCTAAAGACCAGCCTGCCAGCATTGGCATCAAAGCGCCAAAACCGTAAATTAGCTGCTTCTACCGGAGAAGATAGTAAAAAAAAGCCTAAAAGACCGGGTAAGAGCTGATGTAATTTCAAAATAATGTCTCCAATCCCGCGCGCGGTATAACGAGTTACTAGACACCAGCAAATGGCAAATCCAGATTATACATCGAAATTAGTTGGTGCGAACGCTCAACTCCTCAGATGGGGGCAGTGGGAACGCCAAACCCTATTATCGTAGTGGAAGTGCTTTTAAGTGCAAGCAGAAACATCTTGAAATGGATTCAGGAACATCAATTGACTCAACTGCAACGGCTAGTAATCTCACCGTCACAATTGCACGGGCAACAAATTGAACTAACGCCCCAACAACAGCATTATTTAAGCCGAGTGTTGCGGTTACAAGCAGGCGCAAGCTTTATCGCCATGAACGGACAAGGACAATGGTGGCTGGCTATTTTGGAGGGCGCTCAAGCTCAAATTTTACAACCAATTTCCGTCCAAACCGAGTTACCCGTCACTGTCTCGCTGATGGTAGCACTACCCAAAAATGGATTTGATGAAATTGTCCGTCAAGCGACAGAATTGGGGGTGACAAATTTGATACCTGTAGTCAGCGATCGCACCCTACTTCACCCCAGTCCCCAAAAACTAGAACGCTGGCGCAAAATTGCCATAGAAGCCGCCGAACAATCAGAACGCGTCATCGTTCCCGAAATTCTCGACCCCATTCCTTTTTCTGGCGCATTATCATCAGAAAAAAACTATCGTTATATCTGCGAAGCACGCGGGGACTTTCCCCATTTACTCACTTGCTTGCAGGATACAGTAAAAATAGCGAATCAATCCCCCCAAACCACGATTACAATTGCCACAGGCCCAGAAGGCGGATGGACACCCGCAGAAATCGAGCAAGCTTGCGCCGCCGGAATTCAACCCGTTTCCCTGGGAAAACGCATCCTCCGCGCCCTCACCGCCCCCATAGTCGCTTTATCTTTGATATCAGCTGCTTTTGAACAAGAGCAGGTGAGCAGGTGAGCAGACGAGCACAGGAGCAGCAAGAAAACTAATGACCAATTAGCAATTAGCAATTAGCAATTAGCAATTACCAATTACCCATGATAGAAAAAGTTGCCGCCGCGTTTGAACGTAAAGACTATCGGGAAGCCGCCCAATTGCTCAAACAGTTGCTGAAAACTTCCCCCAACAACCCTTCGGTACAATTTTATACCGCACGCCTGCACGAAGTAACCGGAAAGTTGGCAGCAGCAGAAAAAGTGTATCGCCAACTGCTGCGCGATTCTACCAACCCCAAAATCGTTACTGCTGCACGTCAAGGATTGCAGCGAGTGGAAACAACCAAAAAAGAACAGCGAAAAAATGCGATCGCTCAAGCCAAAGCCGAGCCAGGCAGTACGGAAATAGGCGTGTTAATTTTAGAACCTGTACCGCCAGAAGCCAAAACCGCAGCTGCCCAAAACTTTGCCCGGATTATGAATATCGATCCCTACACCGCGCGCCTGCTGCTGCAAAGTCGCGGTTGGCGTTTATACCGCACGGGTGCGATTGGGGAACTGAAATTTTTCGGTCAACAGTTGCGGGAAGCTAAGATACCTTGTTTTTGGGTGGCGATTGGGGAAATTCAAAAAATCAATGTTTTTCGCGTCAGCTATTTCCAGACAGCTTTTCCCCAGCCTACCGTTATTTGCACCGATGAGAGCGATCGCATCGGTTCCTTAACCTTTAATTGGTCGGAAGTCAGCCACCGGGTAGACGGACTTCTACCCATCTTTGAGGAAGTCGTAGACCTCGATTACCGCAAAAAACTGCAACGCAAAGTCCAAACCCAAGACTACGCCCAATTTTGCGACCTGCACCTACCCAGCAGGCGCTCTATTTTACGGCTTTACGATAGCGGTTACCAGTTTCAGAATGGAATTCACCTGACTCCCGAACCCGATAAAGATACCATCCGCAGAAACTGGAACCGCTTGCTGGAATTCCTCAATCATCAACTACCAAATACAAAAGTTTGGTCTGATTTTACCCCTTTTGCCGAAACAGCTTTAGATCAGACCGAACTTCTAGACCGGATTAAATCCCACATGCACCTGTTTCGCCGCACTGAAAGCCACTGGGACCCTGCTTTTCAGTTGTACAGCGGGCTGGTTTTTCTTAAGAATCTACCTGTTCCTGGTAATGGGTAATTTCCCATTGCAGATTTCCACTTGCAGATTTTAGATTGGAATTCCATCTAACCAATTGCAGATTTCAAATTGCCGATTTTAGATTGGAATTCCATTCACAATCCACGCATCCAAAATCCAAAATCTCAAATCTCAAATTCTATTTTGTTTTCATCTGACGAGCCATTTCCAGGAACGAATTCATATTCGCACCCGGACGACGACGCCCGTTTGTACTTGTCAGCGTCAGCAAATAGTCGGGAGCAAAAGTTTTGATCGCCTGGGGTTGAGCTTGTCCGTTAGCAGCGGCTGCGGGTGCGGCGGGTTTAGCCGGTGCGGCTGCGGGTGCGGCTGCGGGTGCGGCTGTGGCTGTTTCCAAGGCTTTAGCCGGTTTGGATTTGGCTGCTGACTTGGTAGCTTTTGCCGGTTCAGCCGCAGGTGCGGGTGCGGCTGCTGTCTCGACTTTTACGGCTGACTCTGCCGGTTGCTTGCCATTTTCTGACGTTGACGCCTTTGATTCGTCTAATTCCATGTAAAAGCCATTGCTCCCTTTACGAGCTTTAGGCGCGTCTTTGGAATCATTTTTTTTGAGAAAACCGAACATTATAACTTCTCCTGGGATATCTCTGTCGCTCGCCCAAATTGCGGATTGTTAGTGCCATCAGGTTTAATTATAAGTTTATGGGGCGTTCTTGCAAGATAATTTGACCTTTCTTAACAAAATTTAAAAAGGCAGCGATACCTGCTAGCTCTTAAACGATTCGGGAAAGATCGAGCAACGCTTCCTTTGCATACCTTTACAAACCTCTAAGAATTTTCCCAGAAGGTAAAAGCTAGTCGGTAGGTAATCGTTACTACTGACAGAAAATCTCAATGCCGGGAAAAGTAAGAATAAGTACCTACGACCCACGACCCACGACCGCTTCCAGGCACCGTGTTAAAATAATGATAAGTACAGAATTCCGACCGAATTACCGGAATAATTGAAAACAGGGTTCAAGCGGCCAAAAGCGATCGCAAGGGACACCTGGTGGAAAATAATTGTTTCATGCAAGCCCTGGTATATCCCATGACCCAGTCTCCGACACAAACGATTTCACCTTCAAAGCTGTCCAAGGTAGAAGGAATAAAAGAACGCAGTAATTATTTGCGGGAACCCGTGGCGACGGAGCTATTAGAGGATACAACCCACTTTAGCGAAGATGCCGTTCAGATTTTGAAATTTCACGGGTCTTACCAGCAAGATAACCGGGACAACCGAGTCAAAGGGCAGGAAAAAGACTATCAGTTCATGCTGCGTACCCGCAGTCCGGGGGGATACATTCCGCCGCAACTTTATTTAGCGCTGGACAAGCTAGCTTCCGAATACGGGAATCACACGCTGAGAGCAACCACCCGACAAGGGTTTCAGCTGCACGGTATTTTAAAGCAGAATTTAAAGAGCGCGATCGCATCGATAGTTCGCAACATGGGTTCGACCTTGGGTGCTTGCGGCGACCTCAACCGCAACGTCATGGCACCCCCAGCACCGTTCAAAAACCGCCCAGAATACGAATATGCCTGGGAATACGCCAACAACGTCGCCGACTTGCTAACACCGCAAACGGGTGCATATTACGAAATTTGGCTAGATGGGGAAAAAGCAATCTCAGCCGAAGAAAACCCCGAAGTCAAAGCCGCAAGACAGGGCAACGGCAACGGTACAATTATCAACGATAAACAAGAACCGATATACGGCGATCGCTACATGCCCCGGAAATTTAAGTGCAGCGTCACCGTACCGGGGGATAATTCCGTTGATTTGTTTTCCCAAGACCTCAGCTTAGTCGTCATTACCGATGCTCGAGGAGAGTTGCTGGGATTTAACGTTTTCGCTGGGGGTGGTTTAGGACGCACCCACAACCAAGAAGAAACCTTTCCTCGCCTTGCGGATGAGATTGGATATGTAGAAAAAGCAGATGTCTACGACTTAGTTAAAGCGATTGTAGCGACCCAGAGAGATTATGGCGATCGCTTCAATCGGCGACACGCCAGGATGAAATATTTGCTAGAAGATTGGGGCGTTGATAAATTCCGCACCACCGTAGAAGGTTATTTTGGCAAAAAACTGCAACCATTAAAACCCTTGCCAGAGTGGAAATATGAAGATTTCTTGGGATGGCAAGAACAGGGAGATGGTAAACTTTTCCTGGGTATTTCGATTGAAAACGGGCGGATTAAAGATGACGGTTCCTTCCAGCTGAAAACCGCCCTGCGCGAAATCGTAGAACGGTTTAATTTAACCATGCGACTCACACCGCACCAAAACCTAATTTTCTGCGACATCCAACCGGAACAGCGGCAAGAAATCCAAAATATTTTAACCCGCTGCGGCATCAAGATGGAAACAGAAATTGACCCGCTTCTGCGTTATTCAATGGCTTGCCCAGCATTACCCACCTGCGGCTTAGCCATCACCGAATCAGAACGGGCAATGCCCGGAATTTTAGCGCGAATTCGGGCGCTATTGGTCAAAGTTGGCTTAGAAAACTCACACTTTATCGTGCGGATGACCGGATGCCCAAATGGCTGCGCGCGTCCTTACTTGGCAGAAATAGGATTGGTGGGTAAAGCGCCTAATTCCTATCAGCTTTGGCTGGGAGCAGATCCGCATCAAACGCGGCTAGCAGAAGTTTACACCGAGAAGCTAGCTCATCAGGATTTGGAGACGACCCTAGAACCATTATTTGTTTATTTCAAGCAAGAACGAAAACTGCAACCAGAACCAGAAAGTTTTGGGGATTTTTGTCATCGAGTTGGGTTCGACGCACTGCGCCAGTTTGCCGCATCCTACGAACCTGAATTAGGTGAAGCAGAAGTAACCAACGGTCAAGTTACAAAGGATGCAACGATTGAATCAATAGCAGTTCCCGGTAAAGTTCGGCGTCGCATTAGCGTGCGCGATGATGTTTATCAACGGCTGAAAGAAGCCGCAGTCCGCGAAGGCAAGCCACTGATTCAGCTAGCAACTGAAGCGATAGAAGCCTACTTAAAGGCAAATTCGGACGCTTAATTTTGAGCGGTGAGGTCAAGTTTGGTAGGCTCGTTTTTGTAGAGGTAGGGGCACGGCATCGCTCAATCTCTGTCACAAGTCAAAGTGTAGTTGATGCCGTGCCCCATTTTTGTAGAGGTAGGGGCAAGGCATCGAACAATGTCTTTCACAAATCAAAGTGTAGTTGATGCCGTGCCCCATTTTTGTAGAGGTAGGGGCAAGGCATCGAACAATGTCTTTCACAAATCAAAGTGTAGTTGATGCCGTGCCCCATTTTTGTAGAGGTAGGGGCAAGGCATCGAACAATCTGTTTGACAAGTCAAAGTGCCCCATTTTTGTAGAGGTAGGGGCACGGCATCGAACAATGTCTGTCATAAGTCAAAGTGTAGTTGATGCCGTGCCCCCACCGTGTATTTGAGCCAACTGAGTTTTTGAGATTTTTAACAGCAGATAAAAGCAGATAGATATTGTTAATTTTTACCTTCTGCCCCAACAAGCCCCTCTGAGGCGTTGGATTTTGCAGTTATAATTTCATCGGAAAAACGCGGAAAAACCGCATCAACCTTTTACTCTTTTATCGCTTCAACTGGTGCTGCCTAAAACTTTAACCCTCCACGAGCATCACCTTTGTAACTCGACCGTTTTTCCACCAGGGAATACTGTGAATTATCCCATAGATGCGCGCGCCCTAAAGCTTTTGTCCGAGTTGATTTGGCGGTTATATTGGCCTAGTCATGCACCCTTGATGTTAATAAATTTATTCGTGAGTTCTGCCATCGGGCATAATTGCCCAGCGTAAGTCGGTGTTGCGGAGGTTAGTATGATTGAGGTTGGCTTCAATCATGATCGCCTCTGTTAAGTTAGCGCCACTGAGGTTAGACCAGCCGAGTTTCGCTCTGAACAAGTTAGCACCGCGCAAATCTGCACCGCGCAAACTCGACCAACTCATGTTCGCTCCTCGCAAATTGGCTTTACTCAAACAAGCGCCACTCAAGTTAGTACCGCTGATTTTTGCCCGACTCAGATCGGCTCCACTCAAATTAGCATTTTCCAAAATAGCGCCGTGAAGAATGGCATTCGTGAGATTGGCTTCTTCTAAAATCGCCCCAATCAAAACGGCGTTTGTTAGGTTAGCTCCCTCCAGAATGGCGCCGCTCAAGATAGCCTTTGTCAGGTTGGCTCGACACAGGGGTACATCAATCATTTTGGCTCTGCTTAAATTAGCTTCGCGCAGGTTCGCTTCGCTCAGGTTCGCATCGCTCAGGTTCGCTCCCATCAGGGTACACTTGACTAAGCTAGCCCCTCGCAGGCTAGCTTCCCGCAGGTTGGCGGCTATCAGGTTCGCTTCGCTCAGGTTAGCAGTAATGAGATTAGCCTCGCTCAGGTTCGCTCGCAGGTTGGCTCCCCGCAGGTTGGCTTCCCGCAGGTTAGCGCCTACTAACGAGGCGCCGATTAAATTCGCTTCGCTTAAATCGGCGCCGCGCATGTTAATCTCGCTCAAATCAGCACCGATTAAAGAAACTCCATGCAGCTTGATTTCCCGAAAATCCCTCTCTCCGGCAGCATATCGCGTCAACAGTTCGTTGGCATCCATCTAGATAGCCTCACAGTTCCTTCAGATTAGTTTGTCTGGTTATGGTTTCCATTACTTACTTTCTCATCCACAGAAATCGCACCTGGGTTAGTTGCTCATATCAAACAACAGTGCATCATTCTGAGAAAATGAAAAATGGCACTCTGCTCGTTATAGTGCCGTGAAAACCAAGGGTAGCTTGTTGGAGGTCTACCTATTACTAAAGATGCCCAGAAAACGGCTTTTCCCATCCTGTATGGGGTTGTGTTGCAGTTGCGCCATCGGTGTTGCCATAGCGATCCCTACCAAACTAGGGTAGAGCGTGCTGGGTTAGTTCTGAGTTCTCAGATCTAAATTCTGAATCTAACTCAAAACTCAAAATGCAAAATGATTAATTCTCTAAGAAGGGTTAAAAATGTCGGACAATCTTAGAAGTTCTGTTGTTACTCAAGGGGTGCAGCGATCGCCTAACCGCGCCATGCTGCGCGCGGTTGGTTTTACCGACTCTGATTTCACCAAACCGATTGTCGGTGTTGCCAACAGCTATAGTACGATCACCCCATGCAATATGGGAATTAACACCCTGGCAGCGCGGGCAGAAACAGGACTTCGCAACGCGGGAGCCATGCCCCAAATCTTCGGTACGATTACCATCAGCGATGGCATCTCGATGGGAACCGAAGGGATGAAATATTCCCTAGTATCGCGGGAAGTAATTGCCGATTCGATCGAAACCGCTTGTAAAGGTCAAAGCATGGACGGTGTTTTGGCGATTGGCGGGTGCGATAAAAATATGCCAGGGGCGATGATCGCGATCGCCCGCATGAATATCCCTGCTATTTTCGTCTATGGCGGTACAATCAAACCCGGTCACTACAACGGACGCGATTTAACCGTCGTCAGCGCGTTTGAAGCCGTAGGACAATATAGCGCTGGCAAAATCGACGAAACCGAACTGATCGAAGTCGAACGTCGTGCTTGTCCCGGTGCTGGTTCCTGCGGCGGCATGTTTACTGCCAATACCATGTCAAGTGCGTTTGAAGCATTGGGCATGAGCTTGCCTTATTCTTCCACAATGGCAGCCGAAGATGAAGAAAAAGCCGAAAGCACCGAACTATCTGGAAAGATTTTAGTCGAGGCAATTCGCAACCAAATTCTGCCCCGTCAAATTATTACCCGCAAATCAATCGAAAATGCCATCTCCGTGATTATGGCAGTCGGTGGCTCCACCAACGCCGTATTGCACTTTTTAGCGATCGCTCGCGCCGCTGGTGTCGAATTAACCTTAGACGACTTTGAAACCATCCGCGCCCGCGTACCCGTTTTGTGCGATTTAAAACCATCTGGTAGGTACGTAGCAACAGACTTGCACAAAGCAGGCGGCATTCCCCAAGTAATGAAAATGCTGTTAAAGCATAATTTGCTACACGGAGATGCCCAGACTATTACGGGTCAAACCATCGCCGAAGTACTAGCCAACGTGCCGGATGAACCACCCGCAGACCAAGATGTTATCCGTCCTTGGAACAATCCCATGTATTCCCAAGGACACTTAGCAATCTTGAAAGGAAACTTGGCAACGGAAGGGGCTGTAGCAAAAATTACCGGGATTAAAAAGCCACAAATTACCGGCGCTGCGAGAGTCTATGAATCGGAGGAATCGTGCCTAGAAGCGATTCTAGCGGGGAAAATTCAGGCGGGAGAAGTAATTGTCGTTCGCTACGAAGGCCCGAAAGGTGGCCCAGGAATGCGGGAAATGCTCGCACCGACATCAGCAATTATCGGTGCAGGACTGGGAGACTCGGTAGGATTAATTACCGATGGACGCTTTTCTGGCGGGACATACGGAATGGTTGTGGGACATGTGGCACCAGAAGCGGCGGTGGGAGGAGCGATCGCGCTAGTGCAAGAAGGCGATAGGATTACCATCGATGCCAACCAACGTTTGTTGCACCTGCAAGTCAGCGATGAGGAATTAGAACGGCGTCGCGCTGCATGGCAACCTCCCAAACCGCGCTATACAACAGGTGTACTGGCGAAATATGCCAAATTGGTATCCTCGAGCAGTATCGGTGCCGTGACGGATTTGGATTTGTTTTAATTAACCGCCAAGACGCCATAGACAAGGGTAGCGACTTCCCGTAGGGTAGAACGCCAAGGAAGAGAAGAGAGTTGAAGGACGCATCAGACGCGGAGACAATGTTCAGACAGGGACTGAAAATCTCTTCAAATTTCTTCTCTCTGTGTCCTCTGCGTCCTCTGCGGTTAATTAAATAACTATTCATTCCCAGGGAAAGGAGTAGGATTGCTATAGCAGGCGGAACGACTCTAGAAAGCGTTGAATGCTTTGTGTTTGAGGAGCAATTGCCACGACTAAAAACAGTCGCTGCTGCACCAGATAGACTCGTCCCTTGCCGGAGAAACCTTCAGTGGAGGTGAATTCAAATTCTCTGCCTGGGTTGCCATCGAGGATAATGTTTTGCGATCGCGTCAAGTTAGCATTACCCCCCTTAGCAAACGCATCCGGCGTACCATCGAGGAGTTCTTTAACTTGCTCTGGCGTAGCTTTAGCAACTTCAGGCACATCATAGTAAGTTACTAGGTATGCACTGTCTGGATTTTGGAGTTCGACGGTAAACGAGTGGGCGGTTAAACCATCTTCATCGGTTTCTGTCTCCTGCTTGGGAGTACCGGGCATCGAGACAGCGAACTTCCCCTCGGAAGAAGAAAACTCGTTCCAGCTAGTTTGAGCAACTAATGTAGACGAGGGGGAGAAAGTATTGTGTACCAACGTAACTTGGTAGGTGGGTAAGGGTTGACGTAGTGAGGGGTTTGCTGCTAAGGCTGTAGTTGCTAGGGAAAAAGGGGTGGCTATAGCAGCGGCGGCGCAGAATTTTAAGTACACGTTCGAGTTGCTCCCAGAGATTGATCGCGTTTCCTCAGAGGATACAATAGCGGAAAACCCAAATTCCCATTCCTTTAAAAAAACTCCTGTTTCGACCATCCCAGACCTGTGATATTGAATACTATGAAAATAGCGATCGGTTCCTCCCCCAGTTATTGGTTGCAAGAGCATCCGGCAGTATTCCGGTTCATTCAGATACTGATATGGATGAGCGATCATCCGATTATCAGCGTGGTGATAGTATTGTTTGCGATCGCGCTGATTTGGCAGCTGATTAAATTGCTGGGTTACTTAATCGAAATCGGCGTGCGAAGTCTGATGCAAGCGCCGATAAAATTACTTCATTTCTTATTGGGTATTGGCGCTAAATCCCTGAATGCAGTTGGAGATTTAGCCTTAAAACCATTAGCAGGAAATAAAAAGACGGTTCCCGCCTTACCACCGGCAAGTTCTCAACCAGTTCTGCCGGATAAAAAGCAAAGATTGGCAGAAATTTCCAGTCGTTTAGAGGTGCTGCAAAAAGAGCAGAACGAGTTATTGCAAGAAGTTGCAGCAATAATGGCTTCAGATAAAATCAATCTAGAAGTATGAACAAACTATGAAGACAGAATTGAAAGACTGGCTAACTCTCAAAAACTGATGGCAAGTCTGGGTTTATTAGGGGAGATTTAATCAAATTGTTCTGGCTTATTTTCTCGCAGCCATGACACTAAAAAATCAAAAACTTCAAGAGCTTGTGCTACTTTCTTTTCCAAAGTAATTGAGATGATAAATTTTAGATTTTCTTCTACCGTGGCTGACTCTAAAACCTTGACTTTTTCGGGGAATTGCTCTCTAAATGCTTGAAAATATCTTGTTTGAGGCTCAACCAGTTTTTCATACCTTTCAAATTTCTTTCTAATTCTTTCTTCATGCCTTCCTTTTTCCCGTCCTCTTTTTAACGCTCTTTCCCAACGTTGCTCGCGAGTCGTTAAAAAAAAGACATAGATATCCGGGAATGCAATTCTATCTAGAATAATCTGTTCCCGAAAAAAATTTTCACTAGATTCAAGGTCAGTCCAACCTTCATCAAAGTATATCCAATTGAACCAGAGAGGCTGAAACAAGTCCCCATCAAAAATAATCCAATCGAAATTGTCTAATTGGCGCATTCCCATTTCCCATCGGGCAACCTGTCGGTTTAGATACCAATTTTCTGGCTCATTTTTGGGACGCGCAAACAGCAGATTTACTTCTGGTACGACAAAAGCTTTATAGCGATTTGCCATTATTTGTGATGTAGTTGATTTGCCAACCGCAGGCGCACCTTCAAAACAGATAATCATTTTTTGATAACAACCTTACGTCCTACCTGGCGACTGAAATCAGGTGAGTAGTTTTCTGGATTTGAGCTTCTCTGGGAACGCTGCATCTGACGCTGTAGCGTTTTGATGCCAGCGCGAGTATGTTTTTACTTTATCCGCAAAAGGGAGCAATCCGGCTTTGTTGTCGCCTACGAAAGCAATATTGGAAATATTAATATCTAGCCCAATAATTCCATCAGAAACATAATTTTTGATATTGCAGGTATGCTTCTGACTTTATCACCAGTCTCATTCTTGCCATTGCTTCGTTAAGACAAGCATTGTATAGTTGTTGCGCTGCTTGAAAACGAGACAATCGTTCTCTGTGCTGCTTGCTGTCTACAATCAGTGGAATTTCTGCGATCGATTATCAGGTCTAGTTCTAGCCAATTACTATCACCTCGTGCTAGGTTGCTTTTTAACTATAAACTACTCGTTTAAATATCTAGCCAATTTTAATTTAATTTGATTAATATTTACCGAAGATAAATCTGCCCGCGTCGGGTTAGAGCCTCGCAATGAATTGACGAGGCTACCACGCTCCCCTAATTTTCGGGTGTGGGATTGCTGCCAAGTCGTCAGAATTGCTTTTTCCCAAAGCTAAGCTTACGAAATTGCACCGCGAGACAGAGTAGAAAACAAGAGCAATCATCCTACAAATCAGTTCCATGAACCTACCCAACACAAGTCAAATTCACGTTAGACACAGGGGTACTGCGATAGTTGAAACCAACGCAGGCATTCTGATTGTTCAAGAAAGTAATGGTGTGTATAGCTTACCTGGTGGTGGGGTACACCAAGGCGAATCAACTGAAGCAGCGACAATTCGAGAACTTAGAGAAGAAACGGGTTTAGAAGCAGTTTGGGCGCAATTTCTCTTCGATCATATGGGTAGAGTACACTCCGTTGACTATCGGCAGCGTCAAAATCAACACGCTGTATTCTTAATCGAAGCAATTGGCAGTCCTCAACCCAATGATGGCATCGTTGCCATCCGATTTTATCGACCCGGTGACGATGTAATAATGGGTCAATCAGCAGGGCAAATTATTGAGAAATACTTGAGATTAAAGCATCGGTTAGTCAAGTATTCTACCAACACAGTTTCGACGGGTAACGAGAAACCGGGTTGCTGAGTCCAGCACCACCTGGATTAGACGGTGCGTTACGAAGAAAGCTAACGCACCCTACCCATTTAAGATTCTATCCTTGGTTGATTTTCTGATTCGTGACTCTGCCACTTTTCAATCAACGCTAAAATTTGGGAGAGGATTTTTTGTTCCGCCAAAATAGCCTCTTTCAACTGACGTATCTGTTCGGCATTGGGTGGACGGTGAACCAAGTCATCTACAAAATCCGCCAAGACAGACGTTCTCTTTGGTCGTCCCAATGCACTCTCTGTTGCCAGCTTTTCGTTTCTCTCCACAGCAGCTTTGGATTCAGCCGATATCCTCTTAAGATTCTCGCTGGACCTTTTCATCGTTTCAAACAAACTATTTAAACTATCGCTAGAGTTCATCTAAATCTTCCTTCTGCCTACTTTTGTTTTCTAGTTTCTCGACTCGTTTCTTAAGTTCCTCAAGTTGTCTTTCTACAGTGTCTTGTCGTTTTTTTACATCATCCACACTTTCATTAACATCGTCAACCCAATTCTCTACTACCTTCGCCGCCTCGTCCAACGACAGCTTTCGATTTTTATCTTGCGTCAACTGTAACCTCCTTGATCGGGGAGTCCACGAACGGGTCATTTTTTATAAAAATATAGTATATTTTGAGAAGTTACTCAAATGGGAATTCTGGGGGAAGCGGCAAAACTTGCTTGAGTTGGTTGATGACATCAGCCATGCGTAGTAGCCTCGGCATGTAATTGGGTCGTTTTTCAAAGTTGGCTCCCCAGTTGATATCGATGGTGCTTTCCTTAATTCCGGCAACTTTCGCTAGTTCTCTAACGCAAGCTGCCCTGTACCCCCGCTCCCCCGGATGCTTGCCTTGGTGAACGGGAACCCACCGCCGACAGTACTCTTCTGGCTCCAAAAGCAGTCTCCTCATACTCTCTCTGTTTTGATACTGCCGGGTTTTGAGCCTAATGGTTTATAAATATATGGCTGGAGCTTGGTTCTAAAACTATTTTTATATGAGTATTTGGTTCGCTTGCTTACAGCGGGTTGCGACTTGGTTAAATACACCGGTTGTAGGGGCGGGTTTAACGAGATATCTCGTGGTTCGACCAATTGATTGGTAAAACCCGCCCCTACTGTATTCCATCATGTCGCAACCCGCTATATCTTCCTCTGCGTTCTCTGCGCCTCTGCGGTTCAATAAAAAAAGCCGCCTCCACCAGGGAAGCGGCTCTTGTAGCACAGGCATCTTGCCTGTGAGAGGGCAGGCTCCAATGCCCACCCCACAAGAAACAGAGAATATTAGTAATCGAAGTCGCCGCCGCCCATACCAGCGCCAGCACCAGCAGGAGCGCCTTCCTTGGGTTCGGGCTTGTCAACGACGATACATTCGGTGGTCAGCACCATACCGGCGATGGAAGCAGCATTTTGCAGCGCGGAACGAGTCACCTTGGCGGGGTCAACAATTCCGGCTTCAAACATATTGACAAACTCGCCTTTTGCTGCATCGTAGCCGATGTCAAATGCCTTTTCTTTGACGCGCTCGGCAATTACTGCACCGTTTTGTCCGGCGTTTTCAGCAATCCGCTTCAGGGGAGCAGCCAGGGCGCGGGCTACGATCAAAGCGCCTGTCAACTCTTCATTCTTGAGGTTGGCATTCGCCCATTCTTCGACTTGAGGAGATAGGTGAGCCAGGGTAGTACCGCCACCAGGAACAATCCCTTCTTCTACTGCTGCTTTGGTAGCGTTAATCGCATCTTCCAGGCGCAGTTTCTTGTCCTTCATTTCGGTTTCGGTAGCAGCACCCACTTTAACGACTGCTACGCCACCAGCCAATTTAGCCAAACGCTCTTGCAGTTTTTCCTTATCGTAGGAAGAGTCGCTTTCTTCCATTTGACGGCGAATTTGTTCGCAACGAGCTTGGACAGCCTTTTCGTTACCTTCGGCGACGATCGTGGTACTGTCCTTGGTAATCGTGATGCGACGGGCTTTGCCCAGCATATCCAACTTGGTGGTTTCCAAGCGCAAGCCAGCGTCTTCGGTGATTAATTGACCGCCAGTCAGAACGGCAATATCTTCCAGCATGGCCTTGCGGCGATCGCCAAAACCAGGAGCCTTAACCGCAGTAACATTCAGCACGCCCCGCAGCTTGTTGACTACCAAGGTAGCCAAAGCTTCTTTCTCAATATCTTCGGCGATAATCAGCAAGGGACGACCAGAACGAGCGACTTGCTCTAGTACTGGTACTAAATCTTGCACTAAGGCAATCTTCTTATCGGTCAACAGAATGAAAGGTTCGTCGAGAACTGCTTCCATCCGTTCGGCATCGGTGGCGAAGTAAGGCGAGATGTAGCCTTTATCAAAGCGCATCCCTTCGGTGATTTCCAGTTCGGTGGTCATCGACTTCCCTTCTTCCAGGGAGATGACGCCTTCTTTGCCCACCTTATCCATTGCTTCGGCGATCATGTTGCCGACTTCTTCGTCGTTACCGGCAGAAATCGTACCGACTTGAGCAATAGCTTTGGTTTCTTCTACTTGACGGGCATGTTCGGCGATTTTTTCGACCAGGAAGTGGGTAGCTTTGTCAATACCGCGCTTGAGGGAGATCGCATTTGCACCAGCGGCAACGTTCCGCAGACCTTCTTTTACCATTGCGTGGGCGAGAACGGTAGCAGTTGTAGTACCGTCGCCAGCAGCGTCGTTGGTTTTAGAAGCGGCTTGACGAATCAGGGCAACGCCGGTATTTTCTATGTGGTCTTCGAGTTCGATTTCCTTGGCGATGGTGACACCATCATTGACGATTTGAGGAGCGCCGAATTTCTTTTCTAGCACGACGTTGCGGCCTTTGGGACCCAAAGTCACTGCAACTGCTTCTGCCAGAATATCAATCCCTTTTTCCAGGGCGCGACGAGCGTTTTCGTTGTAGATGATGCGCTTAGCCATAGTTTTCGACGATTTTGATAATTGGTGATTGGTAATTGGTAATTGCTAATTGCTAACTGCTAATTGCCTTGTTCTTGCCATTAGCCATTAGCCATTAGCTATTAGCTGTTCTAGCCATTAGCCATTAGCCATTAGCCATTAGCTATTAGCTAACGATCGCGAGAATATCTTTTTCGGAGAGCAGGACGTATTCATCACCACCGAGTTTGACATCGGTTCCGGCATACTTGGAGTAGAGAACCTGATCGCCGACTTTGACTTCCATTTCTTGGCGCGAACCGTCATCGTTCCGCTTCCCAGAGCCAACTTGGACGACTTCTCCCACCTGGGGTTTTTCTTTGGCGGTGTCGGGTAGGAGAATACCGCCAGCGGTTTTTTCTTCAGACGCGCTTACTTTCACGAATACGCGATCGCCCAACGGTTTAACGGTAGAAACGCTTAAAGATACTGCTGCCATACAAACAATACTCCGACTACAGATTTTGATGGGTCATGGGTCATGGGTCATTGGTGAACATCCATGCTCAATTCCCACTTCCCTTCCGAGAGTTAGCACTCTCATCTCCTGAGTGCTAATTTAAACCGAGTGGAACGCGATGGCAACAATTTTTCTTGTACGGGTTCCCGAACTTAACACATCGCCAGAATTGCTAAGTATAAATACTTATGAGGCGCTCTAGGACGCGGTAAAGAAACCCGGTTTCTCGGAAAAATCCAGGGTGTGGTAACCAGAGAGCGACGCAGAAACCGGGTTTCTGGCGAGATAGTACCTAAGTCTTGCCGCAGTCTGCTACACATAATGTTGATAATAGGTCGTTGGTCACCCAAGGTGACCCATGACCCATGACCCAAAAAGCAGCATGAGGGAGAATCTAGCGACAATGTCATCGGATGAAACTTTAGAAACTTGCTCGCCGAAAAACGATAGCGCCTTAGCAGCGTGCGTGAAAAATTTGGGACTCGGTCAAATTGAGCGACACGTGTTTATTTGTGCAGACCAGACAGTTCCCCAATGTTGCTCGAAGGAAGCGAGTTTAGCATCTTGGGAGTATCTGAAACGGCGTCTTGTGGAACTGAAACTGGATAAACCAACCGACACGCGACCGGGTTGTATCTTTCGCACCAAGGCGAACTGCTTGCGAGTATGCGCCGCTGGACCAATTATGGTCGTCTATCCCGATGGAGTCTGGTATCGTAATGCAACGCCGGAAGCGATCGAGCGGATAATTCAGGAACATCTGATCGGCAATCGGATCGTAGACGAGTATGCGTTCTTAACCCATCCCTTACCAGAACCAGAAATTGAGACAGGTGTTTTTGATTAACTTCCCAGATTAAAACCCACTATAATATCATTGCACTTATACAGCATACTTCCGTATTACTACTAAACTTCCTTTGCTATTATGCATTCTACTGACCTTAAATTCCGCATACCAGTTGTGACCTTGCTCACAGGTTGCGGGATACACTGTGTCAGTAGAATGCATAGAACACTGGGAAGTTTATTGGTCAAGGACTGGAGCATTTTGACTCTGGATCTATTCAGATCGCCCCGTTCCTCCCTGGGTTCAAGCCACAGGGTTGCCACACTGCGGGCGAGATCTTGTCAGCACCCCCGGCTGAAACATGGGTGGCTTTTGTGTCCCCAGTTTCAGGTAGCTGACCAGCCTCAGGCTAACGGCTGCTTTGAGGACAAGGGTTAAAGACCTAACCTCAAATGCGTCCATAGCGATTAAAGGCTGCTAGAACCGGAACGTTAAACAGCTCGATGGGGTTTAATCCAGTGCATTCTGGATTGTAAAAACCCTAAACGTTGGCGTACTTGCTCGCGCTTTAGCGCGCTACAAGATAGGGCGAACGTTACACCGTACAGGGTAAGCGTACTCCGGCTCTCGTTCAATGGCAGCAGCCGTTGGCATGACGGAGTGGATAGAGACTGTACCTCTCCCTATCCCCCCGCCAGGAATGGTTAAAACCGCGCCAAGCCCTTGTTTCCTGCACCGGATGAATCACCCCGTTTCTACGCTCCCAAGAGTTTTCTATGAAAGACACTCGCATCAGAGATACAAAACGATTACTGTTAATAGATGACGATCCGAACCTGATTTTGCTGGTTAAGGATTACCTGGAATTTAGAGGCTACGAGGTAGTCACGGCAGAAAATGGTCGCCAAGCACTCGATGTACTCGATCAGGAAATGCCAGACCTAATTATCTGCGACGTGATGATGCCGGAAATGGACGGCTATACCTTCGTCAAACATGTTAGAGAAGAACCTCGCACCAGCTGGATTCCGGTTTTATTCCTTTCCGCCAAAGGGCAAAGCCAAGACAAGGTCAAGGGGTTGAACACTGGTGCCGATGTTTACATGGTCAAGCCCTTTGAACCAGAAGAATTGGTGGCGCAAGTGGAATCCTCGCTCAAGCATACCTCGCGCCTGTTGCAGCATCAGGCCAAGGGAGACGAAGCAACGAGAATTCATGTGCCGTTTGACGTGCAGTTAACCCCGACGGAATTAAAAGTTGTACAGCATGTGGCACGGGGTTTGGCTAACCGGGAAATTGCGGACGAACTCAACGTGAGTCAGCGCACTGTGGAAAGCCACGTATCAAATATGTTGGGCAAAACAGGACTGCACAATCGCACAGAATTAGCACGCTGGGCGATTGAAAACAATATGGCTTAAGGGGGGGTCATGGGTCATGGGTTATAGGTCAGGGTCGGACTGTTTGCAGTTTGACCAATTGCCCATTACCTATAACCTATTACAAGCTTTTATGGTAAAAAATTTGTGATAGCGAGGCGCTAACCCAGAGTAAAGTAAAACGTCGCACCTTTATTGACTTCCCCATCAGCCCAGATCTGCCCGCCGTGGCGGTGAATAATCCGCTGTACCGTAGCCAACCCGATGCCGGTGCCTTCAAACTCGTTTTTGCCGTGCAGGCGACAGAAAGCACCGAAAAGTTTGTCAGCTTTAGCCATATCGAAACCGGCACCGTCATCGCGGACAAAATAAGTGTGAAGTGAAGATGCTGTATCTATCCCCCGTTCTAAGACGCCGAATTCTATGCGAGCGCGGGGTTTGTTGCGGGTGTACTTCCAGGCATTACCGAGCAGGTTTTCTAGGACTATCTTAAGCAGTGGCGAGTCTCCCTGAACCACGACGCCTTCTGCAATGATAAATTCGACCTCTCTTTGGTTTGAGGTTTGGCGCAGAGAAATGGCAATCTCTTTGGTTATGTGACTCAAATCAACGGTATCAAATTGCATCTTGCTGCTCGTCACCTGGGATAGGCGCAAGATATCGTCGATTAGTTGCTCCATGCGCTCTGTTGCTACACGTACCCGTTCCAAGTAATGTTTGCCGTCTTCGTCGAACAGGGAAGCGTATTCTTCTTCTAACGCCCATATATAGCCGTTGATACTGGTGATTGGGTTACGCAGGTCGTGGGCAACTGAATAGCTGAAAGCTTCTAGTTCTTTATTCGCAACTTCTAGTTGGGTGGTGCGCGTTTGCAGTTGTTGTTCTATTTTGATCCGATCCCATATTTCCTGTTGCAAGCGATCGTTTTGTTGTTGCAGTTTTTGTTGCAAGTTGCGGATGCTCAAGTGCGTCGTCACGCGGGCTAAAACCTCTGCCTGTTGAATCGGTTTCGTGATATAATCCACCCCGCCGACGCTAAACCCTTTGACTTTATCTTCGCCATCGCTAAGTGCCGTCATAAAAATCACCGGGATATCTTTAGTAGTCTGATTAGACTTGAGGCGCGAGCAAGTTTCAAACCCGTCTATTCCCGGCATCAGTACATCCAATAAAATTATATCTGGTAAGGCATATTCCACCTGCTCGATCGCACTTTCCCCATCTTCTGCCACCAACACTTCAAAGCCGAAATCGGTCAAATAATCGAGCAACGCTCCCAAATTATTGGGCATATCATCGACAATTAAAATAGTGTTTTGTTCTGGTTTTTTCATATTTACTTTTTTTATGTTTGCTCAAAGTGTAAAGTAGAACGTTGCCCCCTGATTTACTGCTGCTTCAGCCCAGATTTGCCCGCCGTGGCGCTGGATAATGCGCTGCACCGTTGCCAGACCAATGCCGGTTCCTTCATACTCTTTATTGCTGTGCAGGCGCACGAAAGTGCCAAATAGTTTTTCAGCGTCAACCATGTCGAAGCCTACACCGTTGTCGCGGATGAAATATAAGGCATTATCAGTATTATGCAATTGGTTATTGGTATTAGCAACGCCAAATTCTATCCAAGACACGAGGTTTTTTCCCGTGTACTTCCAGGCATTGCCCAGCAGATTTTCCAGCATAATCTTCAGCAGCCGCCTATCCCCTTGAACAATTATGCCTTCTTCAATCACAAAATCCACTGCTCTTGCTGGATTGGTTTGCCGCAGCGAAGTCGCAATCTGTCGCGCTATGTTGCTTAAATTAACAGTTTCAAAGCAAATTTCGCTGCGAGTCACATAAGACAAATGCAGCAAACCATCAATCAATTGATTCATCTGCCCAGATGCCAGCCGTACTTGTTGCAGGTAATTTTTACCAGGAGGGTCTAATTTGTTTTCATATTGGTTTCGTAGAACTTGGCTGAAGGCCATAAGTCTGCGGACGTAGGCGCGTAAATCGTGGGAAACCGAATAAGAAAAAGCTTCTAGTTCTTTGTTTACTGCTTCTAACTGGATGGTACGGCGCTTTAAGTTTTCATTGAGTTGTTTGATTTCTTTCTCGACTTTGATGCGTTCGACGATTTCCTGTTGCAAGCGTTCGTTTTGTTTTTGCAGTTTCTTTTGCAAGTTGCGGATGCTCAAGTGCGTCGTCACGCGGGCTAAAACCTCTGCCTGTTGAATCGGTTTCGTGATATAATCCACCCCGCCGACGCTAAACCCTTTGACTTTATCTTCGGCATCGCTAAGCGCCGTCATAAAAATCACTGGGATATCTTTAGTTGCCCGATCGGACTTGAGGCGGCGGCAAGTTTCAAACCCGTCTATTCCGGGCATCAGTACATCCAATAAAATCAGATCGGGGGAAGCATATTTGACCTGCTCGATTGCGCTTTCCCCATCTTCTGCTACCAACACTTCAAAGCCAGATTCATTTAAACAATCCAGCAGCACTCCTAAATTGTTAGGCATATCATCAACGATTAAAATAGTGCCTTGTGTAGTTGCGTTCATAGCTGCACCCTATCTGATTTTTCAATGAATTCAATTGCGAATATTTTATCCAGGTAAATAAGCTTTGAGAAACTCGCGAATTTGTTTGACCTGAAAACCTTTGGCTAACTTTCGCACCTCGGTGACAAACGGCACAAATTTCTCATCCAATTGTTCAATTAAAGCAACTCGTTCCAGAATGGCTTTGATGTTGCCACGCATTGCCAAATCGAGCAAAGCGTTGACTTGCTCCCTCGGCGGAGGCACAATAGCCGTTTGAAGTGACTGCTGATTTTCATCCTTTATCTTTTCTACTTCCTCCTTTTCTTCGTAAATCCATTCCAAACCCAGATGTACCCGTAAACGTTCAAGAAGTATCTCGTAACCCACAGGTTTGGAGATAAAATCGTTACAGCCTGCCTGGAAACTCTGGCGCTGATTCCGATCAAAAATGCTGGCAGATGTAGCGATTACTACCACCCCTTTTAGTTCGGTTAACTGCCGAATTTGCCTAATTGCTTCAAAACCGTCCATTACTGGCATTACCAAATCCATTAAAATACAATCTGGCTCAAACTCAATAGCCTTTTTCAGACAGTCCTGACCATCGACTGCCTCAATAATTTCAAACCCTAAAGGCGATAGTAAATTCACCAATACTGCCCGATTTGACCACTTATCGTCCACTACCAAAACTTTGCGTTTTTCCCCTTTAAAACCGATAATATTACGTTGTTCGGTCTGGGGAGCATCAGTCCATTGTTCAAGTTCTGGTAAATCCAAATCAAACCAGAAAACGCTACCTTGACCCAAGGTACTTTTGACTTTAATTTCGCCCCCCATTAGCTCGACTATTTTCTGGCTAATTGCCAATCCCAAACCCGTCCCTTCAGTCTGGCGGCGGCGCTCTCCTACTTGCTCAAAGGGCAAAAATATTTTTGTTAAATGTTCCGGTGTCATGCCTATACCTGTATCTTCTATTTGAAAGCGTATTTTGGTAATCGGTAATGGGTTATGCTTTTCTGGATTATCTATCACCTTTACTTTGAAAGTGACGCTGCCAGAGTCGGTAAACTTGACAGCATTGCCTAGTAAATTAATTAAAACTTGCCTTAACCTTTTCTCATCAGCATTCACCCCAGTAGGTAAGGGATGAATGGGATCGTAAATAAAGGCAATAGCTTTTTGTTCCGCTCGAATGCGAATGATATCGCACAAGCTTTTAAGAAAGCTGGCAAAATGAAAATTGTTCGGTTGTATTTCCATTTTCTGAGCTGCAATTTTAGAAATGTCTAAAATATCGTTGATTAGTGTCAGCAGGTGTTCGCCGCACTGTTGAATAATATTCAGCCCTTCTTTTTGTTGCTCGATATCTGGCTTTTCTCCAGCTAATTTCCGAGTATTGCGTTTGAGGATTTGCGCGTACCCCAAAATTCCATTCAAAGGCGTTCTGAGTTCGTGGCTCATATTAGATAAAAATTCGCTTTTTGCTCGGTTCGCCACATCGGCTTTTGCTTTAGCTTGTTGCAGTTGCAAGTTGCTTTCTTGTAATTCCTGGGTTCTCTCTTCTAATTTTAATTCCAGCGTGCGCGAATATTCTTCTAACTGCTCTTTGGCAAGTGTTAGGTTTTCCAAAAGCCGGGCATTTTCTAGAGAAATGGCAATCTGAGAAGATAGAATGTTTAAAACCTCTATACGCTCTGGAGTAAATGCACCAGTTGTCAGATTATTTTCTAAATAAAGTAGCCCGATTAATTTACCTTGATTGACGATAGGAGTACATAAAATAGACTTTGGTTGCTGGCTGATAATATAACTATCCGTCGTAAATATTCCGGCTTGTGTGGCATCATTTAACACCACATTTTCTTGAGTTATGACGACGTAATTGATGGCAGATAACGGCAACATATTACTGTTTTCTACTGGCGTTGATTGCCGCACGACGACCTCATCTTTATCCGCTGAACCCGCTGCTTCTATCAACAAATTTCCATTTTTTTCTAAAATCAGCAGTCCAGTTTGAGCGCCTGCGTTTTCGATCGCAATCTTCATCAATTTATTCAGCAATTTCTCTAGTGAGATTTCACCGGAGAGAGCTTGATAGACTTTAATAAACGTCCTCAAGTCTAGAACTCCCGAAGTGCCAACAGTTGTGGTATTTGTGGTAGTTCCCTGAATAGTGCTACTTTCTCTGGCATAATTTTGGGCAGCTAGCTGGGGATATCTAGACTCCAAATCTGCTATCTTCGCTTTTGCTCCCCAGCAAGTATATCCATAGTGAGATTCTATTAGATAAGTTTGAGCAATCTTCTGTCTGCCAATGTAAAAATAAAATTCTGCTGCTAATTCATTCGCAAGTGCTTCTTCCTGAATGTATTCCTGTTCTTTAGCACCTTGAATGGCGCGATCGTAGTACTCCATTGCTACTAAAGTTTGCCCCAAAACCCTTGCTTTCTCAGCTTCTACTAAGTCGTATTTATGCTGGAAATTACTCGCTGCATGAACTGCCCAAATTTGCATCATTTCTTGATTTTTTGTCACCTTGTCCAGGCATTCTGCTTGCTCGCTTTTGCACAGATGGGGATACCGCGCCAGCAGTGCTAGAGAATAATAAAAATTATGTTCGGCAACATAAAGAATACCGACTACACCGTCTAGTTGGGTGGTGGCTAACTCGGCATATTCTACAGCATCATCGGATTTTTTAAACAAATATAATAAAATTAACTTGAAAAGATAGAAACAAAAGATTAGCATTTTAAAATTGGCTTTAACCACCATCGGCAGCATTGTTTCTTCGCTGAAACTTTCACCTGTTAGAATGCAAGGATTATCTGCCTTACCCGCTAAATTTAAGGCGGCTTGGCGACCAATTTTTATATAATATGTTCCTAACTCTTGTTTCAGCTTTTCCAGTAGTTCCTCATAAGACCCATACTTTTGCTCTAGGTATTCTAGATTTTCGGCGCTGAAAAATAAATACATACAATATTCGGTACTACCATAACCCAAGTATTCAACATTGCCGGTTTCGAGTTTGGTTTGAATCGCGGTGAGAAAATTAGGTATCGCACGCCGCAAGGGTTCTTTCCAAGGTTGAATATGACTGGCAAATACTTTGTGAACTTGACACTTAATCGGAGCGGAGGTTATTTGAAATTTTTCTGATATTTGTTGCGTCCCCAAAGGAAAATTTTCTATTTTTCCTGTAGCTAACCATTGATTTAGACAATTTTCTAAATCAGCTTTTAGCCCCCAACCACATTGATATATGTCTTCCGCTGTTTTGGCTAATAATTTCATTACAATCTCAGAAACCACTGGCGGAATTTCTGGTTCGATCCTATCGGGTGGAGTTGGTATTTTAGCAATATGGCAGTGTACCAATTCGATTGGGTCTTTGGCAGTAAAAGGTAGGGTTCCCGTCAGCATTTCATAAAAAGTAAGCCCCAAAGAATAAAAGTCAGTGCGGTAATCGATATACCGATTCATCCGTCCGGTTTGTTCGGGAGAAATATAAGCTAGGGTTCCTTCTAGTAAGTTGGGATTGCTAATTCTCTCGGTTTCTTTTGTCAGGCGCGTTGCCATGCCAAAATCGATAATTTTTACCTGGTTTGTTGCTAAATTGATGACGATATTGTCCGGCTTAATATCTTTATGAATAATATTGTTTTGATGCAGTTGACCGATGGCATCTGCTAGCTGGATGGCTAGGTGCAAGAAGCGGGATAATTCTATTTTTTGCTTTGATGCGATCGCTTGTTGCAGCGATATTCCACCAAAGTCTTCTAAAATCAGCGCAATTGAGTTACTATAAGTTTCCAAACCCAGAGGTTTTACAACGCCTGGTATATCCAGATTTTTGAGAATTTCATACTCTTGTCTGATTTCGGCAATGTCATTTAAACTAGGATAATCTGTTTTTAAACTTTTGATAATCACCGATTGTCGATCGGTTTCCCTAACGGCGCGATATACGACTGTCTTTGACCGGGCGTAAATCTGTTCTACAATTTTGTAACCAGGGATAGCAATCATGGTTTAAAAATGTCCTAGATAGGAAAAAATGCAACGCAAAGTTCGCTATCGCACCTGCAACGGTGGACCTGCACCTATCCAAGGGATATCGAGCGCCTTGGAGTTAAAAGTATTGATTATAATAATTATTATGTAACCAATTTTTGATGTTGAAAAGGCAAATTTTCTGGGGCGATCTCAACTTGCCTAGGATCGTAGAAACCGGGTTTCTTGCTGAGATATTTCCTTGGCAAACTGATGATTTTTGAGAGAAACCCGGTTTGTTGCCGGTTTCTTGCTGAGATATTTCCTTGGCAAACCGATGATTTTTAAGAAAAACTCGGATGGGTGCCGTAATAGGGGGTGATAAATTTATCTAATTATATGATGTCCACCTAATTACCCTGAATAAAAATCTCTCCCAAGTCACCGTGTCACCCCCTCAGAGTCATTCCAAAATATGGGTGATTAACCGGACATGATATCATTCGTAGGTTGGGTTGAGGCAAGCGAAAACCAACTCTCTCCGGACTAACAAGTTGAGTTTCGTTCCTCAACCCAAGCGGATAAAATATAGCATGGATGATTTATATGATGTCCGGCTTTTCACCCATAATTAAAACTCAGATCCGACCGTGTGTCTCCCTTGTCTGGTGCGTCAGTCCTAACTATGGGTAATCAAACGGAAATGATATCATCTGGTATCCGTAAACATCGCACTTGCATCGCAAGACTGAGTTTTTCAGCATAAGCTGCTACGCACCTAATTTGAGAGTCAAATTTTCTCTTCTTCTTGTGGGGTGGGCATCTTGCCCGCCTCTTTATTGGATTTAAATGCGTAGCAGCATATTTAGCAATCGTCAATTGGGTACTATCCACAATCTTATTTCAGGGGGCGACAAGCGCCCCCAAATCCTTATGCCCAAAGGGTTTGCCTCCTTGATTCCCCCTCCCAGAAATCCGAGGCTTATTGACAATGAGACGGTGGGGCTAGAAACATCTTTCGCAGTTATAGCCCGTATATGGTAAAAAAGAACGGTCTTATTACTAGAACAAGACCGAAATTTAAAATGCTACCAACATTCTATCACTCTCATTTGGAAAAATACTTGAGCGAAGCTCAAATGATGACGTTAAAACTGATAGTGTGGTTATTGCAATCCCATAAACAAGTAAAAATAGAAAGGCTGGCAGCAACTCTCGCTTTACCAATTCAGCATAATAGTAGTCGTCGCCACATACAACGGTTTTTAAATTTGAGCTAAGTATAGTTATTCTCTGGTTTCCTTTAATAATTCAAGAGATAATTTTGAATCGGATTCCCATTGGTCATCAAATAATATTTTGATGGCAAGCGCGATTCATCAAAAAAGAGCATTTCCGATATTTTGGATGGGATTGTCTAAAAAAGGCAACAGTAACTTCCGAGAGCAACAAAACCTTTTAAGACCAGTTATCAAGTTATTTAAAACTTATAAAATAGTGATTGTGGGGTTCCCTTGAATTTCACAGTGGAGAGCTAGCCAAATGGTTACGCACTCAAGGGGTGAAGTTTGTTTTGAGGCAAAAGAAAGACACGAATTATCGGCAAAAAAGGCAAAAATTGACCCCATTATCAAGTCTAAAAATAAATCCAGGAGAACGGCAATTTATTTGAGAAATTAACATCACACAAAAACAAGGGTTTGGTCGGTTTAACCTAGCTGTCTATTGGCGAAGAAAGTATAAAAATAAACAAGAGAAAGCTCCTTGGTATTTGCTAACAAATTTTGATGATGCCGAAACGGCTGTGAAAGTTTATCAACAGCGCTTTGGTATAGAAGCGATGTTTAAGGATTGTAAAACAGGCGGTTATAATCTGGAAGGTTGCGGGGCTTCATCAGATAAATTAGTGAGGATAATTTTACTGATTCCCATCGCGATGACAATCGCCTGGACGCCTGGTGAAAAAACATTAATTTCAGGAAATGCTCCTTATATTTGCCGCCCAAAAGAAACAGGAAGAACAAGGAGAAGACATAGCAATTTTTGGATAGGTTTATCTGGTCACAATTGGATAGTGGCCTGACATTCATGTCAGGCATGGATACAGGAATTAATAGACAACCTTCCCAATAAGCGGGCATTTTATCAACGGGGGGTGAAAGCCATAACACTTATACAACAAGCTTTATAAGACCCTTGTCGCCCCCTGAACAATCTTATTAAGTAGCTTCTCAAATTGTGATAATCAAAATCAGTTAGGCGAGGGGTTACTAAATAGGTGGAAAAGTTGAGACTCCATGGGTAATCGGCTCGCACCATGGGTGATTAAAGAGTCAAGGTGAGAGCGAGAAAGTGCAGCCTTTTGCAGTTGAGCGAAGCGCTCGCATTGGATGTTGCCGAGTTAATTGCCACCATCTTCAGGATACACTTCCTGCTCTTTTCGCCGCGGCGTTGACCAGTTTGCGATACTCCCATTAAGCAAGCCGCCAGTTGAATATAGCAGTTTGCGACTTAGTGGAATACAGCCCTTGGGGCTTTGTTTGTCAAGCGCGCAGCAAAAATGGCAGCGCGCTTGACAAACAGAGCAACGCAAGACAAGGGCTATTAACTTATGCAAAATAAAGTGTGTTCTATCAAGTCGCAAACCGCTATAAATCCCAAATAGCGAGAAAGGCAGTTTATAGCGGTTTGCACCCGCATGAGGTACACCTCTCGTTTGTCCAGCGCGCGCTTGACAAACGAGAGCCTTAAGGCTGTACCTGACTCACTTGCAATCTGCTGTATCCCAACGAATGAGTAAAATTCGGAAACCGTTAGAGTCGAGGAAATTTATTACTAAACTCCCCCTCTCTAGCGAAACCGAACATGAAAGTTTCCCTTGAGCTGGCTATTCAAGTATGTCCTCATCCGGAAGCTCTTTCCTTTGCTCCAACCACCACAAGTAAGCTGCCAAAATTGTCGCCGCCATCACAATTGGTGCAACTAGGCGAAAACTCATCTGCACGCCAAACACTAATGCCTCAATCGGTGCCTCTGTGACATCCATGACAGATTGAGCTGGTCTGCGAGACAGGGTCAAGAGCGAAAACAGAGTACCCATAAGCGCCAAACCAATTGTCTGTCCCAAGTTCTGCGACAAAGACAACAATCCCGAAGCGATGCCTAGCTGTTCTTGGGGGGCTGCTCCCATAATGGCGCTTTGGTTGGGTGAGTTGAATATTCCTATCCCCAGCCCGAAGGGTAAGAATCGCACAATATAGCCTCCGACAGTCAATTCGCTGTCAAAGGTACTAATTGTTAAACACCCACATCCCATCAACACTAGCCCAGTTAGGCTGACGATACGCGTACCAAAGCGGTCAGATAAAGTCCCAGCAATCGGTGCCATCAACCCCGCTGAAATTGGCCCGATTGCCATCAATAACCCCACCTCAAAGGCTGAGTAGTGTTTCACCAACTCTAGGAAGAAAGGATCGATCAAAGTTATACCTGCTAGAACCACAGATTTCATCGCATTCAGCAATAAGCTGAAGCTAAACTTTACGGAGCGAAAAATCGCCAGGTCGAGCATCGGTGACTCTAGGCGAGACTCTACGGCTAAAAAGCACCCCAAACCGACAAAAGCTAATGCCAGCATTATCAGCCCTGTCTGAGAACTTTTGCTCTCGCTCTGTAATGAAGTCATGGCAAGTGCAAAGCCACTGAGGGTTACACTCATCAGCAACGCTCCAACCCAATCAAAGCTTTGTTTGGTTTGAGGTGTCGCACCCTCTGGGACAACCAGGGCAATAACTACGCTGGCAATTAGACCAATCGGCACATTAACCAAGAAAATCGTATGCCAACTCCACAGACCAATCAGCAGACCTCCTACTGTTGGTCCGATGCTGATTCCCAACAAGGCAATCGAGCTAATAATGCCTAGCGCCTTCCCGCGCTCCTGTGAAGGGAACGATTGCGTAATAATTGCACTCGCGAGTGCCGACATAAACACGGCACCGAGTCCTTGCAGCGCTCGGAAAGCTATCAAAAAGCTTACCGTTGGTGCAACTCCACACAACAGGGAGCTGATGGTGAACAAGATCAGTCCACTCAGATACAACCACTTCTTACTCCACATATCGCCTAGGCGTGCGGCACCCAGCACTAAAACGCTGAGCATCAGCGGATAAATTAAGCGAACCCATTGAATGGTGGCAAAGCTAGCGTGGAGATCTCGCGTCAGGGTGGGCAGGGCGATGTTGACAATGAAGACATCCAAGGAGAGCATGAATACGCCAATGCCAATGCCCAACATTGCCCACCATTTTCCAGATTTGGAAGGCTGATTTTGCAGATCATCAGATTGCACTTCTTCGAGCGGGGAGAGTAAGTCTAATTCTTGGGAATTCATTGATTGATTTTCTAATTTGAAAGAGCCACCAGTTTTTACTCAGTTGGCACACTCAGGTTCAGCGGAGGTCTGGGTGTTGTGCTAGGGTGGCTTCAATTTTGCCCAGTTCGATGCGGATACCTCTAATCTTTACTTGGCGATCGATTCGACCAAGAGACTCAATATTACCATCAGGCAGATAGCGAACTAAGTCTAGGCTTCAAAATCTTAAATTTAGCTTGGCGTCAGCTTATTTGCCCCAGTTAGGTTGGAAGCATATTAGCCTTTCTCTAAGATTGCTTCAACTGTTTTCATATTTCCGCCTCTTCCTGAGCTTGGAGAAACTCTCTATTGAGATAATCTGCAAATTTGGCAACAGTTGGTGCCTCAAATAGAGTTACAACATGTAATTCCTGTTTCGTTTTTTCCTCGATATTGTTAATCGCAATCATCGCTAGAACAGAATTGCCACCCAGATCGAAAAAATTATCGTGGATGCCTACTGCTTGTACTCCCAAGACAGAAGAGAAGATATTGGCTATTGTTTGATGGATAGGAGTCTGAGGTGGGACAAACTCTTCTTCCCGTGTGAGTTCCGCTGCTGTTGCTGACAACGCCTTTCGGTCTACTTTACCATTGGGAGTCAAGGGCAAGGCTTCTAAGAGAACAAATGCACTGGGTATCATATATTCAGGAAGTTGCTGTTTGAGGAAACTACGCAGGTCATCGGGGTTCGTGGACTGGTCTGAGGCAACGAGATAAGCCACCAAACGTTTATTCCCTGGGGTGTCTTCTCGAACAATGACGGCTGCTTCCCGAACATTGGGGTGTTCTCCGATCGCTGCCTCAATTTCTCCTAGTTCAATGCGAAAACCGCGAATTTTCACTTGCTGGTCGATGCGACCAATGTACTCAATGTTGCCATCGCTTAGGTAACGAGCTAAGTCCCCAGTTTTGTACAGGCGTGTATCTGGTTCATTGCTAAAGGGGTTGGGGATGAATTTCTCAGCAGTTAAATCGGGGCGATGGAGATAACCTTGACCTACGCCCCGACCACCAATATATAGTTCGCCTGGAACACCAATTGGCACTGGTTGTAGGTGTCTGTCTAACAAATAGATTTGCGTGTTGGGGATAGGACGACCGATCAGAACGACTTGTACCCCCTCACCCTGTTGAGCAGGAATAGGATAGGTTGAAACAATCCCACAGGTTTCTGTCTGACCAAACATATTGATCGCGTGTGTGTCCTGCTGGAAGTTAGAGTTCCAGTTGCTAGGAATATCTGACAACAGAGGTTCACTTGCGGACAGGATTAACCGTAATTTGTTGTCTAAGAGTGCTTGTCTTGACTCTGGTGCTAAGCCAGCCAGTGCATAATTGCAGTTGCGCCAGTAGGAGGGGACAATATCAATAACCGTGACATCATGTTGCTTAATTTTCGCAAACAGCGCTAAGGGATCTTTTCTCTGTTCGGACGTTGCAATTGTGACAGTAGCACCTTGAGTTAGAGGCATTATTAACTGTCTGGTAGAAGATGAGAAGGCAATAGATGCCGTGTGCAAATAGACATCTTCGGCTGTGATTCCCAGAGCTATTTGCATTGCCTGCACGTAATGACACAAATTGTTGTGTCCGACTCTGACGCCTTTAGGGGTTCCTGTAGAGCCTGAGGTATAAATTACATAAGCCAGGTTCTCCCCTCTCACCCCACTGTCAGGATTCTCCTGACTCTGCTGCCCAATCACTTGCCAATCGGCATCCAAATATACAACCTCCGCTTGATGCTCAGGCAAGGGTTTCTGCAATGACCGCAGGCTCAGCAAAATCTTTACCTTAGCATCCCCCATCATGTACCCTAATCGCTCCTCCGGATAACTTGGATCCATCGGCACATACGCTCCCCCCGCCTTGAGAATGCCTAACAACCCCAAGACCATCTCCAGGGAACGCTCCATGCAAATCCCCACAAGAACTTCTGGCTTTACACCCAAATTTTGCAAGTAGTGTGCTACCTGATTAGCTCGTTCATTCAACTGCCGATAGGTCAACTGTTGATCTTCAAATCTCAGTGCCACTGCATCTGGAGTGCGTTCCACCTGTGCCTCAAATAACTGATGGATACACTTGTCCTTCGGATAATCAACTGCCGTATCATTCCATTCCACTAATATCTGATGCTGTTCTGCCTGCGTTAACAGCGGCAAATACCCCACCCTCTCCTCTGGACTTGCTACGATTCCTGCGAGCAGAGTCTGAAAATGACGCACCATCTGGGTAACGGTCTGGTCGTCGAACAGCTCAGTGTTATACTGCAAAGACCCCAACAGCCCTGTATCCGTCTCCTCTATCCACAGGCTCAGATCGTACTCTGGACTGACCGTCTCTGTAGTTAGCGGTGTTAATCTGGCATTTGTTAACTCCTGGGTTGGCATTGGAGTATTCTGCAATACAAACATCACCTGGAAGAGCGGCGAGTAACTTAAATCCCGTTCTGGTTGCAGCGCTTTTACCAGTTCCTCAAACGTCACATCTTGATGGGCATAAGCTTCCCGCGTCACTTTTTGTAATTGGGCGAGTAATTGACTAAAACTGGGGTTGTCCTCAAAGCGAGTTCGCAACACCAACCTATTCACAAAACATCTGCTCGGCGGATCGAGTTCGGCAGGGGTAGGGTTGGCAATCAGAGAACCGATCGCGATATCGGTTTGACCACTGTAGCGATAGAGCAAAGTGGCAAACGCGGCTAACAGGGTTGTGAACAGCGTCGTACCTTGTGCTTGACTCAGCTTATACAATTGTTCGGTTACAGCGCAATTGAGCGAGAATCGCAGCGTTTGACCGTGGTAGCGCTGGATGAGGGGACGAGGGCGATCTGTCGGTAACTGTAGTAGAAGGGGTAAGTCCGCTAACTGTTGCTTCCAGTAAGCCAGTTGCTTCTCCAAATGGTTTTCCATAACTTGAATGATTATCATCTTTCCACTCTCACTCAATTTCCTCACAATAATTTTCTACCTCTTTTTTATCTTCAGTTTGGAATACTTTTTGCCATGGAATATCCATATTATAATTACCATAGTTTCGCCATCTGTAAATATTCTGTTTTAATCAATTCTTCCGGCGACAGATTTACAGCTGCTTGCGCGATCGTTCCTAGATTATTGAAGTTTGGTTTGTTGTGGTCTGGATTTGGCATTAATATTTCTCCAATAGTGAGATATATTCGATGGAAAGAGAGTCGAGGTTAAACACAAAACAGGGGTTCTCAAGGCGGATTTGGGAGAAATCCTACTTTTTATAGCTGAGTTGAACCGGCTTGTGCCCGTTCGAGACAGAATTTTAACTTATCTCCTAGGACTGAGCAATTAGGCTCAGTCATCATAGTCCGATGGTTGCCCGGTATATGATATATTTCTATCGGTTTAGTTGTAAACTCACCCCAACCCATCGCGTATTCCTTAAACCTGTTATTTACCACTCTGTCGTCCTCAAGCGGAAGCTCCTCGGAGGATCGAAAAAGGGTGATTTTACCTCTGTACAGTCTTGGTATGTAGCTCATGGCAGCTTTGGCAAGAATCATCCAAAGTTGCACGAGCCGACGAATCCCCTCCTGTCCTACATTTGGAGAGATCAGGTTAGCAGCTTTTAATGTCTCCAAGAAGTAGTCTATTTGCTCTTGTGGCTGAAGCTTTTGGACTTGTTCGCAGACAAAAGGCAATTTTTTTCTGAATTCGTATTCTATTATCCTAAAACAGAGCTTTATCCAGTCGGTATCATTATTCGCTGGGGCAATATCTAACTTGGCAGTGGGTGCCATTGTGTCGATAATAGCCAGTAAAGCGACTTCATGCCCCTGCTGTTCGAGTTGTTGAGCCATTTCAAAGGCTACCAATCCACCGAAAGAGTAACCTCCCAGAAAGTAGGGTCCTGAAGGTTGAACTACAGATATTGCTTGGATGTAACAAGTTGCCAAATCTTCTATTGTTGTTAACGGCTCTTGTTGTCCCAGCATTCCAATTGCCTCCAAACCGTAAAACGGTTGTTCCGCACCCAGATGACGGCTTAAAACTGGGAAGCTCAGAATGTTGCCAGATAAAGGATGGACACAGAAAAAAGGCGGTTTGAGACCGAGAGTTTGAATTCCTACCAGGGGAGACCAGCGTCGCACCTTCGGTTGGGTAGAATTGAAGCTCTGTTTATCCTTTTGCAGAAACTGGATTATGTCGGCTTTGTGTTCTCGTAGTTGCTCAAGCCGCTCTGAGGTGATTACCCCCAAGGGAGCTTGATAGCGTAAGCGACCACCCTCAACCCACAGTTTCACATTTAAACTTTCAAGGTAAGCTATAAGTTGTTCCATAATTTTTTAAAGTTCTCCCTCTTCAATTTGGATTAAACCAACTGTCTCAATATACTTAGCCAGTTCAGCTACAGTAGGCAATTGAAAGAGATTTTGTAGGTGTAATTCTATACAAAAGGCTTGGCGCAAGCAAGAAATAATTTGGGCAGCTAATAGAGAATGTCCCCCTAACCCAAAAAAATTATCGTGGACACCCACCCGTTCCAGCATTAGGACTTGAGCAAATATATCTGCAATCTCATGTTCTATCTCATTTCTTGGGGGAATGTACTCTCGCTTGAGATACCCAGCGAGTTTCTCGGCAAGTCCAAGACGTTGCACTTTGCCTGTTGCTCCCTTGGGAATGGCATCTACGATCGCTACCTGACTAGGGACTTTAAAATCAGCTAAGCGCTCAAACAAAAACCTGCGAATCGTTTGTTCTTCAAGCTGTGTACCTTCCTTCAATACAACAGCAGCAGCAACATCCTCACCTAGTGTGGGATGGGGAACCCCAAAGGTTATAGCTTGAACAATACCAGGAAGCTCCATCAGAACTTCATCAACTTCTATCGGGTAAATTTTCTCCCCGCCACGATTGATAATTTCCTTGAGCCGTCCCTTGAGGAACAGGTATCCATTTTCATCTAAATACCCAAGGTCACCGGTTCTAAACCAACCATTCGTAAAAGCTTTGGCATTGGCTTCTGGATTATTCTCATAACCTTGAGTAACATTTGCACCTTGGATGACAACTTCCCCTACTTCTCCAGTAGGCAGTAAATTACCCATTTCATCCATAATCGCTATTTGGGTTCCCGCCGCCAAACCCACCGAACCCGGCTTGCGTTCGCCTGGAGGTAGAGGATTGCTAGCGATAAGGGAGGCTTCCGTCATTCCGTACTGTTCAATCACAGGAGCTTGGAAAGTAGCTTCTAGCTGGTGTATTACCTGCTGTGGCACAGCCGCAGCTCCAGAACAAATAAGTCGCAGTGGATGCTGGGAAATTTTGTCGCGGTTGGCTGGAGTGTGTGTTAGAACTTCCTGATGCATGGTTGGCACTGCTGCATACCAAGTTGGTTGAAACGCTAACAACCCTGAGAAAAAACTAGAAGCATCAAACCCTGAGGTACAAACCACACTTCCACCAGCACTCAGGGATGAAAGTATTGAGCCAATCAGACCGTAAATGTGAAATAAGGGCAGGACATTGAGACAGCGATCGCCCTCAACCAGATTGAGAGCCACGCGAATATTTTTTGCTGAAGTGCAGAGGTTTATGTGACTCAGCGGTACTATTTTGGGACGGGAGGTGGTGCCGGAAGTATGCAGCACTAAAGCCACATCATCAGGTTTGGCAAAACCGCTTTGTGCTGGATTAGGGGAGGACATATTGCCAGTTAAGTTGAAGATTCCCGCCGCAGCTTCCCATACAGGAGATAGTTCAAAAATGGCGATGCCTTGGTCTTGGGCTACGGCTCTTGCTGGCGAGTCTATTCCTGACTGTACGATTAGCGCTTTCGCCTTCAAAGAAGATAGATAAAATTCAAATTCCTTGGCGCTATAGGCTGGATTGAGTGGGGCGCAGGTCGCAGCAGCAGCTACGGATAAAAAAGCGACAGCCATCTCCGGTCCATTGGGTAAAGCAATTGCCACCCGGTCATTGTGTCCCACACCGAGCGAATTTAACTTGGTAACAATATCTTCAATTTGATTGTAGAGACTTCTGTACGTGAGGGGAGTACGGTTTTGAGCGACAAGAGCAATTCTTTCCGGGTTTTTCTCTGCTTTTTTTTTAATTATATTGACAATAGATAAATCGGACAAAGGCCGCTTTTTTTCTAAGTCCATAGTTAGATAGTTCCTCGTGGCATGTCAAGACTATAATCTAAATAATAGGCGGTTTTTTAAAGTAGTAGACGTGGGTCATTTCTCCAATAATAATGCGCTTTCGACGTTTACTCATCGATTGGGAGCAACTGCCACACCAATAATATTTGGTATTTGTGCAACTAGCAGCTTTCCTAAATTTTAGATCTTTGAGTGCAAAAACCATCCCTGGGATGCCAGGTAGTGTTTTTTGCGCTCGTTGGCGATCAAACCATCGCCACCCGCTAGTTTTCCCCAATAGTTATTGTTATGGCTTCACCTAAGAGCCTCCGGTTGGTTTTTTTTATTATATTTGCTACGGGCGCTTCACGCCATAGCCACCAATTACCCTTCCCTTTCTACCTCAGAATTGAGCGCTGTTGATTATATTAGCTTACAGCATAACGTATTTTTCCGATAGTCCATAAAATATCGTTGATTCTTCCAGCCCCACCCATCTCTCCTGTTGCCGAATGGTAACCAACAGCCAAAAAATTAAAACTTCTGTTCTTTTGAGTTGACTTTTCAGGTCTGAGATGTATAATCTGGGGAATAACTTCATATTTTCAATTAGTAATGTCTGGTTGAGAATAGCCGACCTATTTTTTTATTTAAAATGAATAGGTCAATAGCTTACTGAGTGGGGGATTGAACGATTGTTGTCGCCCCGTAAGGGAAATTTTGTCACAAAAATAGTTGGAAAATAAATTAACAAATTTAATGCTGGAAGAGATATACAGGAAAGCAGTTTGGCGGACAAAGAGAGGGCAAAAATAATTTGATATTTACAGATTAGGTCGAGTTCAGGTATGATAGAAGAACAACAAAGCGGAAATATAAATAACGCAAGTTGATAGTTACAAATATGATTAGATACCCCCTGATACCCCTTAATAAGGGGGGAACATTCCTTAAAAATACCACTTCTTATTAAGGGAGATTTAGGGGGAGCGAAAATGTTTAAGATCATAACTAGAAACTTGAGTTAAATAGATCGTTAGACATCTACAGAAATCGATTTTACAGGTTAACACCTAGTTCGCTGCTTTACTAGGAGGGAATTTAAACCCATGATTGGTATGACAATGGCTGTAGAAAAAATGTGTCTGGAAAATTCAGAGCAACCTCTAGTAGTGGGCGATCGCCCTCTGACAATAAATGAAGTAGTTATTGTAGCACGTCACGGTGTCCAGGTACGCATAACTGATGCGCCTGATATTCTCGGCGGCGTGCAAGCATCCTGTGACTACATTCAGGATGCTGTGGAATCGGGTCAGCCTATTTACGGTGTCACCAGCGGCTTTGGCGGCATGGCAAATGTTCCGATCTCACGCGAATGTGCGGCACTGCTGCAAAACAACTTGATGCGGTATCACAAGGTAGGGGCTGGAAAAAAATTACCTCTGGCTGATGTGCGCGCTGCGATGCTTTTGCGGCTCAATTCTCACTTGTATGGGGCATCAGGCATTCGCCTCGAACTTCTCGGACGCATGGTAAAGTTCCTCAATAGTGGTGTTACACCCCATGTATATGAATTAGGTTCAATCGGTGCTAGCGGAGATTTGACACCTTTAAGCTACATTGCTGGGGCGTTGATCGGTTTGGACTCAATTTACACTGTAGACTTTAACGGAAAAGAACTGGACGCACTGACAGCCCTCGAACTGCTTGGTTTAGAGCGATTGCAATTACTTCCTAAAGAAGGGTTGGCAATGATGAATGGCACCTCAGTGATGACAGGTATTGCTGCCAATTGCATCTACGATACTAAAGTTTTATTAGCACTAGCAATGGGTGTCCATGCCCTAGTTATCCAAGGCTTAAACGGCACCAATCAATCATTTCACCGCTTCATCCATAAATTAAAACCCCATCTAGGACAACTCTGGACTGCCAACCAAATGCTCGACTTGCTGTTAGGTTCGCGCCTGATCAGGGAAGAATTAGACGGTTCTCACGACTATCGCGGCTCTCAACCAATTCAAGACCGCTATTCGCTGCGTTGCTTACCACAATATATGGGGCCGATTGTAGAAGGGATTGCAGAAATTCAAAAACAAATTGAAGTAGAAATTAACTCAGCCACTGATAACCCACTGATTGATGTGGAAAACCAAGCAAGCTATCACGGCGGTAATTTTTTGGGGCAATACGTTGGTGTAGGAATGGATCGGTTGCGGTACTATATCGGTTTATTAGCCAAGCATTTGGACGTACAAATTGCCTCTCTTGTCGCTCCAGAATTTAATAACGGATTGCCACCATCGTTAGTAGGGAATCCACAGAGGATAGTCAACATGGGACTAAAGGGGTTGCAAATTACTGGCAACTCAATTATGCCATTGTTAACTTTTTATGGAAATTCTATAGCAGACAGATTTCCTAGCCACGCAGAACAATATAACCAAAATATCAACAGCCAAGGTTTTGCTTCTGCTAATTTAGCCCGAACGAGTGTAGAAATTTTTCAACAATATATGGCGATCGCTCTGATGTTTGGGGTGCAAGCTGTTGATTTACGCACGTATAAAATTGCGGAACATTACGATGGTCGCGATACCCTCTCGCCTGCAACCAGAGAGTTATATATGGCAGTGCGGAACGTAGTAGGACACCCTCCTTCTGCTGACCGTCCTTACATTTGGAACGACGAGGAACAATCCCTAGACTTGCACATTGCCCAAATTGCAGCTGATATCGCCTCTGGGGGTAAGATTGTTGCAGCCGTTAACCAAATTTTGTCTAGCTTGAAGTAAGGATGAAAGCACTATGAATATTGCTCATCATATAGAAGGAGGTCCCTCGCTATTTCCTGATGAAATTGCTCTAATTTTTAACTGGAATTTAGGAGAGGTAGAGAGCGCAAAAGGAATCCAAGTAGGAGTGGAGATAATCGGAGAGGAAAAAAATAGCGGGTCAGCTTTTGGGAAGTTGACCCGGATGACAGAAGATGAGAGAAGTCTGACCAAGGCTCATCTTTCGTGATGAAAAATCTCACTCAAATACAAGAATTTCGTCAAGAGATCTACAAAAATATATGCAAAGCGCAAGATGCTACCTTTGAGTTAATGAATGCGCTGTTGCTGAGTCCAAAAGCAGACAGTTTAGCGGATTTCTCGTTGTACGCGGTCTTTCGTCGCCAATGGTCGAGTACCTATGAAGCCCTACAAGATACTCGACCCGATACAGAAGAGTTAATCAAGCTTTATATCAGACAAATCCCGCCGTAGCCCCGAATTGTCTTAGGGGGCGACCACACGGGTTGGGCGAGACCGTTTGTCAAAAGACTCCAAGAACGAACCTACGAACATTAACCAATTTTTGATGTTGAAAAGGCAAATTTTCTGGGGCGATCTCAACTTGCGTCAAATTCTAATTTTACCACAATTTCAAGTATAGCGAAGTATAAGGCAACAGTTATTTTGTCAAGTTATCAGGACTGACCCACGACGAGAAAAGAAACAAAGGTGAGACCGTCGATCTCTAGTTGCCTTTCCCAACTATTTTTCATAGAAATCCGGATGGGTGCGCGTCAGACCAGTTTATCTTACTCAGGACGGGCGCATATATATCCTTTTGGAGTGATTGACTGGATTTAAGTCGCGTAGCAAAATAAAAAGACACATTCAGCAGAAATAATTACCATATTTGATGCAGGAAGAGTGTGCCCGTTGCGTAATTCGTAAACATTTTTGAGTCTCAAATCATGCTCTTTCCTGGATATCGAGTTAGCTTTTTTTTTGCTAATCATAGGACAGTTTCTCTCTGTATTGGGAAGCGGAATCAGTACTTTTGCTATCGTGTGGTGGCTGACCGCCACATATAACTCAGGTACGCTTATTGCGATACAGCTCATAGCTTCTATGGTACCTGGCATTTTATTGGGTCCGTTACTTGCTCCTATAGTAGACCGACTGCCACGGCAGAAAATAATGCTGGTCTGCGACTTGCTCAACGCAGTGCTGCTTGTGCCAATCATTGCAGCCTTTGCCCTAGAAAAAATTAATATACCTTTGTTGGTGCTGTTCGCTGTACTCTCTAGCGTGCTTGCAGCAGTCCACCAACCCACACTCCTTTCAGCCTGTAGTCAAATCATCACCCCAGAAGGTCGTGGCAAACTTGCTGGAATCCGAGAAGTCATGCACGCCTCAAAGTCAGTTTTTGGACCAGTGATAGCAACATTGCTATTCAATTGGTTTGCTGTGTCTCAAATTTTGGAAGTGCAACTGCTGACTTTTATTATCTCTTTTGTTTCGTTAATCTTTGTGAAACTTCCACCGCTTCTGGACAGAGAAAAACAGGGTTTGTGGACAGCCAATGATGAGTATAAGCAAGACCTGATTGAAGCTTGGCACTTTATGTGTCAAAACCGTGGTCTAACTATACTTTTAGTGTTCTTCATGTTAGTCAACATTGGAATTACACTTCCTTCAATCCTGCCACTGCTTGTCACTCAAGTATTCAATGGAGGTCCTGGTGTCTTGGCTGCTCTGGAAACGGCTTATGGTATTGGATGGATAGTTAGTAGTATAGCTGTCACAGCAACCGGAGGTTTTTCCCAACGAGTACAGGCGTTACTAATAGGAATGCCTGCTTGCGGTTTATGTAGGGCTTCTCTAGGGATAAGTCCTACAGTCGCATTGGCGATGGGTTTTACTTTTCTCTATGGTGTAGTCGGACCTGCCGTCAATACTTCAAGTACCGCAATTTGGCTTGAGTGGGTACCCGAAAGGCTACAAGGACGCATCTTTAGTATTCGTAATTCTCTAGGGCAGTTGGGTACGACAATCGGCTATTTGTTCGGGGGCATATTAGCAGATCGCTATGGTGCTTCATTAATCCTAGTAGGTGGGGGCGTACTCGTTGTTGCTGTAACCATTTTGGTAATTTTGGAAAGTTCCTTGTTTTCCTTGCAGCAGAATTCTTTATCTCAAGAAGGGCTTGCTGAATAACGATAGAAATCCGAATAAACACACTTTAATCTGGGTTGGGGAGGGCGAGGTTAATCCCTCAACCCTACCCGACAATTCCACGCTTTTTTTTAGGAGTATCAGGTCTCCTAGATAGGAAACTTATATCATGTCCGATAGCATCGGTTGTGTATATTTGTAGGGGCGAAGCATTCGGGCGATAACTTCTGTAAGAAACCCAAGGTTTTTATCCGAATGCTTCGCCCTGCCCTTAGGCAACCGAGACAAACGGAAACGGATATGATATTATTCAGTTTAATCGGAATCTGTAAATACAGGATTCGCTCACTGCTATAGTTGCCTTTCTAAGTACAAGTTTATCGCTCTTCTGTCACTATGGCTCAAGAAAAAGGGTGAAGCATTGCGGTATCTACACTTTCCCCTTTGACGATAGATTTATCGCCACCAAGAAAAAGGGTGAAGCATTGCGGTATCTACACTTTCCCCTTTGACGATAGATTTATCGCCGCAATGCTTCACCCCTACAAAATCAATGGTTTCTCAATATTCTGTATCGAGAGTCATAAAAGAGGGTCAATATGTAGCCCAATTTTAGGAAATTGGTATTAATCGGATTTTTTCTGACGGATTATCTTAGCTAAATCCTCTAGTCTAGATGCATAAACTAATAAACGTAACGGCAATTTTATGGAAAATTGTTTTTCAATCTCCGCCGCCAGAACCATCATCAGCAAAGAGTTACCTCCCAAATCAAAAAAATCATCCTCCACAGAAATCGGTTTAGTTTGGAGAAGATTTTCCCAAATCTCAATCAGTTTTGCTTCCAGTGTACCGACTGTGCAGACGGTTTTTGGCGTTGTTCTTTGCTGAAGCAATGGGGTCATCTTACCATTTTTATTGAGGTTGGCTACAGATGATTCATCTGGTATCTGTAAACATCGCGCTTGCATCTCAAGACTGAGTTGTTCTGCATATTTAGCGATCGTCAATTGGGGACTATCCACCATCTTATTCAGTAGCTTCTCAAATTCTTGCAGGTAGCTACAGATTGTTTGATCTTCAAATAAATCTGTATTGTAGTAACACCGCAACAATAATTGCTCCTCGGTTTCTAAAGCATCAATAAATAGCTCTAACTTTTCGTAATATCTGGGAATAATCGAACTTTCAACCGTTAATTTTTCTAAGTGAAGTTTTTGCGGTTTAGTCACTCGATCGACATTGAATCTAATCGAAATTAAAGGAATTCGGTTGGGCTGTCGGGTCAATTTTAACTTTTTCAGCAGACTCCCAAATGTTAGCTGATGATGTTCAATATCTGACATTAAAGTGTCAGAACGCCAGCGCAAATAATCGGCAAAATTTATCTGTGGGTTAACCTTGGTGCGTGAAGGAAGCAAATTCACGCAATGTCCGATTAATTGAAATTTATCGCTTACCGATTGTCCGGCGATCGCAATACCGAGGACAAAATCTGGCTGTTGGGTGAGGGAATACAGAAAAACTTCAAAAGCTGCCGTTAACGTAATCATAAACGTAGCCCCCTGACTCATCCCGATTTTTTTGAGGGAAACTATAGTTTTAGCAGGAATCTCCCAATCCTCTCTAGAAGCATTAAAACTTCGCTCTTTGGGATAGGGACGATCTGTAGGCAAATTTAATGGTGGTACTGGTGGATTAAGTCGGTTTAACCAATATTTTTCAGCCAATAGATAGGCTTCTGTCCTCATCTGTTGTTGCGACCAGAGAGCGTATTCACTAAAGGGAATAGCATGAGGAAGCTTGGGAATTTCACCTCTTTTTATCGCATTGTAAAGGGTTGATAACTCAGAATAAAAAACTCCTAAAGACCAACCATCAAAAATAATATGATGGGCTGTAAACAGGAGTCTATGTTCTTGGGGACTGAGCCTAACTAATTTGACCCGAAATAAAGGTCCCCAAATCAAATCGAAGGGTTGCTTGACAGCATCGAATTGAAGATTTTGCCATGCTTGTTTTTGCTCATCAATAGACAGTTATTCTAGAGAAATCAAAGGGATATCAAACTTGATACTAGGAGCAATACATAACTTACGACCATCGGGACTAAAGGTACTTCTAAGAGATTCATGTCGTTCGACGATCGTAGCGAGAGCAAAGTGCAACGCCTCTATATTGAGGGAACCAGATAAATTCAGCACCATTGAGAGATTGAAGGCACAATTAGCATCTTCTCCCATCTGTACAGAGAGCCAAATTTCCTGTTGTGATTCTGTGGTGGGGACAGTTGACTGTAGTTCCCCCTTAGCAAATGGGTCAAAATCTACAGGGACGAAAAGGGGTTTTGACATTGATTGAATGCTACTCAACTGGTGAATAAAAGTCGCTCGTAGTAAGCGCTTAAGCGCTTACTACAAACCTTGTTTTTTTTCGCCGACTTAGCGAGCTACAAACTTTTTATCAGTTGATAAACACCTGTTTGTCGCTGTTGAAGATACCGCTCGTAGTCAGCGCTTAAGCGCTTACTACAAACCTTTTTTTTCGCCGACTTAGCGAGCTACAGTTGATAAACACCTGTTTGTCGCTGTTGAAGATACCGCTCGTAGTCAGCGCTTAAGCGCTTACTACAAACCTTGATTTTTTGCGCAGACTTACTTATCTACAAACTTTTGATCAGTTGATAAACACCTGTTTGTCGATCTTGAAAATACCAACCCGGATTCCCTTGGGGATCTCGTCCTAATTTAGCTCCTGGAAGAGGGGGCTGATTTTCTGGATGTTCGCTTAAGTGGGTATCGGTAGCAGTCACTATCTGTCCGAAAAAACCTGCTTTTTGCAGTGAGTTAACACTTTCACAAAAGGCATCAATTACCGCTTGAATTTCCCCATCGGAGTGAGCGAGGGTGAGAAAGATGGGTCGGTTTTCTTGAATATAGATTCCTCGCTCTCGCAATAAATAGAACATCAGTTCGGAATAACTGATATCTTGGGTAAATTTCAGCATCATCAGAGAGCCAAAATTCACCATTTTCAGTGGGGCTTGGATGGAATCAAAATAATTGTTTAGGGTTGCCACCATTTGATGAGTTTTCTGATTTAACTGGGTATGTAACTCCTCACCATTTTGTTGAAAATAAGACAATATTGCTTTAGCTGCTGCCATTGCTAAGGGATGACGCACAAAAGTTCCGGCTAAAAAGGTGACACCAACTTCGGGAACAGATTCGTCGACCTATTGCCAAAATCCGCCATCTAAAGCATCCATAAAACGGGATTTTCCGGCAATTACACCAATCGGCATTCCTCCCCCTACAATTTTGCCGTAAGTGGCGATATCTGCTTGAACGCCAAATGCTGCTTGCGCTCCGGATGGGTGTATTCTGAAACCCGTAATCATTTCATCAAAAATGAGAACTGTTCCCGATCTGTCGCACAATTGACGAAGCTGACGCAGAAATTCTTGCGGTTGAATATCTGGATAGCGACTTTGCACGGGTTCAATTAAAATCGCAGCTAAATCATCCGCTAATTCTGCCAGAATTTTTAAGGATTCAGGGTTATTATAATCAACTACTACCATATTTTGGAGTGCTTCTGGCATAATGCCACAAGCGGCGGGAATGGCTCGGTAGTCTTTGGTAGGACGAACAATTACCTCATCACAAATGCCGTGATAACCTCCTGAAAAAATGGCGATTTTGCTGCGATTTGTCACCGGGCGAGCAATTCGCATCGCGCCTAATACGGCTTCTGAACCCGTATTACAAAATGTTGCTCGATCGAAGTTAGTCATCTGGCAAATTAATTGTGCGACTTCTCCGGCGAGAAGAGTCATCGGTCCAATTTCTATTCCCTGTTCCAGTTGTTTGGCGATCGCAGATTGAATCAGAGGGGATGAGTGTCCCAAAAAGTTAGACCCAAAACCGTTGACTAAATCGATGTATTCATTCCCATCTATATCCCATAGTTTTGCGCATGCTGAACGGGTGGTAACAATGGGATAAACCATTTCTTTGAGCGTGGGATTAAACCCAGAAACCGTGCGAGGATCGGCAAAATGAGAGCGATTAGCTTGAGTGTAGGCTTTTGATTGAGTTGTTTTTGTTGTATATCGTTTGATTAAGTCTTGAAGAAAAGTTTGCTGACTTGGAGTTAACGCTTGTTTGGGATTTTTTTGAATCTTGGCTCCCACAGTCAAAGGTTTGTAATTGGGTGATGTTTCCGGCTGGGAATTTCGAGTACTATCCACTCCATTTGTAGCGAAATTATTTCCTCTTTGCGGATTCTGCGCCTCTGGACGAACACTACTGTCCCATTGCCGCAGTACCGCTAACTGCTCGGACATCACTTGCAATTGCTGAGTGATGATAGATTGAATATCGGGCTGATTAGTAGGGGAAACAGGCGGTGTTTTAATAGGGACGGGATTGGATGGAATTGGGTTGGTTGGAATTGGGTTGGTTTGGATGGGTTTAACCAACTCTGCGGGTAAGTTTGCACTCAAATACTCAGACAACAACTTCAGGGTAGAAAATTCCTGAATCAGTTGGCGGAAAGTCAGTTTGAGCTTAAATCGTTTTTCTAAAGCTTGGGCAATTTGAGCTAAGGTTAATGAATCAAACCCCATTTCTAAAAAGGTTGCCGACTCATCCAAAGCAGCAGGATTGAGTCCCGATATTTCTGCAAAGATTTCTTTGATATCGGTCATCAGGTTAGGAGTAGGGGAGTACGCTAAGTTTGAGGTTTGAGGAGTCATTTCAGGCTTACTATTAGAGGAAAAATCTGAATCGATCGCCACATTGGGAGATTGAGTCGTTTGAGTAGTTTTATTTGGTTCTACCCAATAGCGCTGACGTTGAAAGGGATAGGTAGGTAAAGGAATGCGATCGCACGATTGCTCCTGATAAACACAATCCCAATTCACCGCTACACCATTAACCCAAAGCTGTCCCAAGGTTTTCAAAACAAAGCGAATATCTGACTCTGTTTCTTGCGGATGACGTACAGAATTCAAGACAATTTGGGTGGTTTTAAAAAGCGGATGGCGTTTGACGAAGGTGCTTAAGGTTCTTCCCGGTCCAACTTCTAGCAGGATTTGGTCTGGGTTGTTGAGAAAACACTCAATTCCGCCAGCAAAATTGACTAAGGATCTGACATGGTTACTCCAATAGTTTGGATCGGTTGCTTGGGTTGGAGTCATCCAATTTCCCGTAACATTAGAAACCAAAGGAATTTGAGGGGAAGACAGCTTGACTTTTGCCACTCGACGGGTAAAGGCATCTAAAATTGGCTCCATCATTGGCGAATGAAAAGCATGGGAAGTCTTCAAAGGTCGTGTTTCAATCCCTTGAGTTTTGAGTTGATTTTCTAAAGCCGCGATCGCGTCTATAGTCCCAGAAACAACGCAACGAGAGGGTTCGTTAATCGCAGCAATCCCTAAGGATTCATTTAAAAATGGTTGTACTTTTTCGGGAGCAATCGGAATAGATAACATGGCTCCGGGTGGAAGTTGCTGAATCATTTTTCCTCGTGCTGCTATCAAGGAAAGTGCATCTTCCAGGGAGAAAACTCCTGCTAAACAAGCCGCTACATATTCTCCCACACTATGACCAATAAATCCCGCAGGTTGAACACCCCAAGATTGCCACAATTGAGCCAGAGCATATTCTATGGTAAATAAAGCGGGTTGTGCGAGCGCAGTTTGTTGCAGTTGTTGTTCGGCTTTTTCTTGCTGGTCAGTTTCCGGGTAAATCAGGGAACGCAAATCCAATCTCAAGTCGCTGAACAATAATTCAGCACATCGATCGACCGTTTCGCGAAATACCTTTTCCTGCTCATATAAACCCCGCGCCATATTGACATATTGAGAACCCTGTCCCGAAAACATAAAAATCACGGGTGGGGGACTCTTTTTCGCCTTTCCTGTCACGAGGGAAGAAGAGTTTGATAAGAGATGATTTGTTGTTTCTTCAAGATTTGCAGCAACGACTATCCGCCGATGTTCAAAGGCTTTTCGTCCTAGACTCAAAGTATAAGCAACATCCCCCAATTCTAGGTCAGGATGCTGTTGCAGATGGTGTCCCAAATTCTCAGTTGCTTGCTCAAGAGCGGCTGGGGTTTTAGCAGATAAAATGAGTAATTGATCTGGATATTTTCCCTCCCGATTTAGGTTGTTAATCGTGGGAGCTTCTTCCAGAATAATATGTGCATTCGTTCCGCCAATCCCAAAAGAACTCACTCCCGCTCGTCGAGGTGCTTCTTGACTCTCCCAATGAGATAATTTGGTATTGACATAAAATGGACTATTAGCAAAATCAATATTGGGGTTGGGATGCTCAAAATGCAAACTGGGGGGAATTTGCTGATGCTTAATAGCTAAGGCGGTTTTGATTAGACCCGCAACACCAGCAGCACTATTTAAGTGTCCCACATTTGTTTTGAGGGAACCAATCGCACAAAATTGAGTTTGATTCGTACTCTCGCGAAATGCTTGAGTTAATGCTGCAATTTCGATCGGATCTCCGAGTTGCGTTCCCGTACCGTGTGCTTCAATATAAGTAATCGTTTCTGCTGCTACATCAGCTACAGATTGAGCCGACAGAATCACATTAACTTGACCTTCAATACTTGGTGCTGTATAACCGACTTTCACCGCACCATCGTTATTAATAGCAGACCCTTTAATTAGAGCATAAATGTAATCCCCATCCGCGATCGCTTCTGTCGCTCGTTTCAAGGTGACAATTGCCACTCCACCACTCCCAACTGTTCCCTTTGCTTGAGCATCAAAAGCGCGACAATGACCATCAGGAGAATGAATCATTCCCTCTTGGTACAAATAGCCAATTTCAGGATTTACCTTCAGGGTGACACCTCCCGCTAACGCGATATCGCATTCTCCACTAAGTAACCCTTGACAAGCCAAATGAACTGCAACTAAAGAACTCGAACAAGCGGTTTGAATATTAATTGCAGGACCTTTAAGATTCAATCGATAAGCAGTTCTCGTAGCCAGAAACTCGCTATCATTAGCCAAGTACAGTTGAAAATCATCAAAAAACTTTAATAACTCACTATTGCCATAAATATTCTGCAAATAGTATCGACTGATTCCCGCACTTGCATAAACCCCAATCAGTCCATCATAACTTTGGGAATCGTAACCCGATATTTCCAAAGCCGATCGCGCACATTCTAAAAATAAGCGATGTTGGGGGTCAGAAATTTCTGCTTCCCTGGGATGAATCCCAAAAAATTCAGCATCAAACTTATCGATATCATCCACCACCGCCTTAGCTTTTACATAGTTAGGATGATAGGCTAATTCCCGATTCACCCCAGAAGCTAAAACCTCTTCTGTCGAGAAAAACTGAATCGATTCCACCCCATTTTTTAAATTCTGCCAGAATTCATCAATATTTTTTGCCCCCGGCACATTGACAGACATTCCAATAATTGCAATATCCGAATCCCTCACCTCACTCTTCAAATTATCCAACATCATCTTTCCTTCCTCTCCTTTTCTCTTATCTCTGCGTTCTCTGCGTCTGGAGCGGTTCATTAATAAATATTCTTTGACCGGCAAATAACTAAATATTAACTTTTGCGTTTTTGTTGTCTAGCTTTTCGTTGTTGTTGCAGCAAATTTTGACGTTCTGGACGACGACCTTTATCATCTTTCGTTGTTGGAGAAGATTCCGGTTTAGTTTTGCCCAGACGTTCCCCTAAAGCCCGAATTGTCGGATATTGGAACATTTCTAACATCGACAATTCCGCATTTAAAACTGCTTTTAACTTTTGATTCACTTGAATCAAAAGGAGAGAATGTCCCCCCACTTCAAAGAAATTATCATCGCGCCCCACCGAATTTAATTTGAGAATTTCCTGCCAAACTTCTGCAATTTTTTGTTCGATTTCAGTTTGAGGATTTTCTGACGTTTTACGGATAGCATGGTTGGCATTGGGTTCGGGAAGACTGCGAGTATCAATTTTCCCATTAACAGTCAGTGGGAAAGCATCCAACAGCAAAAATGCAGAAGGAATCATATACTCTGGCAGTTGAGCTTGCAGGAAATTCCGCAAGTCGGCGAGTAGTTCATTTTGACTGTATTGAGGAACAATATAAGCAACTAATTGCTTATTTCCGTCGCTGTCAGTTCTAGCGATCGCCACAGCTTCTTTCACAATGGAATGCTGCTCTAAAATGGCTTTAATTTCTTCCAGTTCAATGGGAAAACCGCGAATTTTCACTTGATTGTCAATTCTAGTGATAAACTCAATGCTTCCATCAGTGAGGTAACGAACCAAATCCCCGGTTTTGTAAAGGCGACTTGGGATTTTGCTGAATGGATTAGGGATAAATTTTTGCTCTGTTAATTCTGGACGATTTAAGTAACCTCTGGCTAAACCGTAACCCCCAATATACAATTCTCCGGGAACTCCGATGGGGACAGGTTGCAGGTGACTGTCTAAAACATAAAGGGTTGTATTGGATAGGGGACGACCTATCGGAATGTTTGTCGCTCCTTCTGGAACTTCTTCTATTAAATACCAAGTGGCGAATGTGGTGCTTTCTGTTGGCCCGTAAACGTGCAACAATCTTGCAGGAGGTTTATTTTTGAGGACTGCTTGTACCCACGATGGGTTGACAGCTTCTCCTCCAAACAATATCGTTTTCAACGATGCAAATATATCGGCACGGAAGCTAACTAATTGGTTGAACAGTGCAGTCGTGATAAATAATATGGTTATTTTATCTTTCTTTAACTGCTGATAAAGCTGCTCTGGGGAAAGCATTACTTCCTTGGTTATTCCTACCATTTTAGCTCCATTAAGTAACGCTCCCCAAATCTCGAAAGTTGCTGCATCAAAGTTGGCGTTTGAAGCTTGTGCGATACAATCATCTGGAGTGATTTGCACATAATTGGTTTCCCTGACTAAGCGCACAATCGCCTGGTGAGGAACAGCAACGCCTTTGGGGTTTCCGGTTGAACCAGATGTGTAGATTACATAAGCTAAGTTGGTAGGTATTACTTCAGTTTTTGGATTGTCACTGCTATAGTTGCTAATCAATTGCCAATCTTGATCGAAACAGACTTCTTTGGTTCCCTGTGCAGGCAAGTTAGCTGTTAATTTAGATTGAGTCAGCAACACAGAAACCCCTGCATCTTCTAACATATAGGCTAGACGTTCTTGGGGATAGCTTGGATCGAGTGGTAGGTATGCACCACCAGCTTTAAGAATAGCCAACATCCCGATCGCCATTTCTAGGGAACGTTGCACACAAATTCCAACTAATTGATCTGGTTTTACCCCTAAACTTTGCAGATGGTGGGCGAGTTGATTAGCTTTTTGATTTAACTCGCGATAGGTGAGTGTTTGTTCTGCATACACCACCGCCACCGCATCAGGAGTTTGTTCTACTTGGGTTTCAAACCACTGATGCACGCATAATTTATTGTCGAAAATCCTATCAGTCTGATTCCATTCTTCGAGCAGTTGATGTTTTTGCGCGGCGGTGAGTAAAGGATATTTGCAAATAGATTGTTGAGAATCAGCCACAATCGCGTTGAGCAGGGTTTGAAAATGTTCTGTTAATCCCTCAACGATATCTGCATCCAAAATATTTGTATTGTATTCCCAGTATCCTTGCAATTCGGCGTTGGTTTCTTGCACCGAGAATGTCAAATCAAAAGTAGCTCCGGCGGTGGGTTTATCTAATTCCCAAGGTTCGGTGGTTAAACCGGGTAAATGTAACACTTCTTTTGTCACATTTTGCCAGAGAAAAAGAATTTGGAACAAGGGAGTGTAACCGGGATGACGTTGTGGTTGAAGATTTTCGACTAGCAAATCAAACGGTAATTGCCCGTGAGCATAACCTTCTAAAGCGGTTTGATGAACTTTGAGTAAAAGTTCCTGAAATGTTTGTTCGGGTGTTAGTTGACAGCGCAAAGGCAAAAGATTGACAAAAAAGCCAATCAATGATTCTGTTTCTAAAAAATTCCGATTGCTTAACCCGGTTCCAACAACCAAATCCTGCCGATCGGTATATCGATAGAGTAACGTATAAAAGGCGGTCAGTATCGTCACAAATAAGGTTGTTCCTTTTTGCAGACTTAACTGTTTTAACTTTTGAGTTAAATCTTCACCCAGGTGAAACGGAATTTTTTGGCTGACAAAAGGCTGGTTAATTGTGCCTGCGCGAGTGCAGGGTAATTCTAAAATCTCCGGTGCATCAGCGAGTTGTTGTCGCCAATAGTCCAGTAGGTTGTTTAATACCTCTCCCTGTAAATATTGACGCTGCCAATGAGCATAATCGGCATATTGAATTGATAAAGAAGGTAAACTAGCGGGAATCTTGTTTAAATGGGCATCATATAGCGTTGAAAGTTCCCGTAAAAAGACTTGAACTGACCAGTCATCCCCGATAATGTGGTGCAGAGAAAACATTAATAGGTGGCTATCTGGCTCTATTGTTAACACAACGGCTCGGAATAGCGGTGACTGAGTTAAATCAAAGGTTTTTCGCCATTCTTGGGTAAGTTGTTTTTCTGCTTCTGCTAGGCGCGTTGCTTTGGGAAATGATTGTAAATCAATCACTGGCAAGCTGAAACAAATCTCATCTACAATGTGTTCTACGGGAGAACCATTAACTGTCTTGAAGCTAGTGCGTAAGCTTTCCTGGCGGTTAATAATTGTTTGAATTGCTTGCTCTAATACTTTGATATTTAGTTGTCCCTGCAACTTAAAGGCGCGAGTAATGTTATAGATTGAATTTGCGCCTTCGAGTTGGTCAATAAACCAGAGTCGCTGTTGGTCGAAGGATAAGGGTAAATTCTCTGTCCTGGCGATTTTGTGAATATTTTCAGTGACACTGAAACCCTGGGATTCTTGACTTTCGATATACTTAGCCAGTTTCTCTACTGTAGCTAAGGTAAAAAAGTCTTTGACATAGAGGTTGATGCCAAAAACTTTGTTGATTCTGACAATCGCTTGTAAGGCTAATAAGGAATGTCCGCCTAACTCAAAAAAGTTATCGTTAACTCCAATCTGGTTAATCTTTAAAACTTCTGCATAAATCTCTGCAATTTTCTTCTCTGTGCAGGTACGCGGTGCCAGATAATCCTTGAATACTTGAGAATTAACTTCTGTTGGGGCGGGTAAGGAACGACGATCGATTTTACCTGTCGCAGTTAATGGTAACTCTGACAAGCTCACAAAAGCTGTCGGTAACATATACGCGGGTAATTGTTCCTTGAGTACCTCTCGCAACTGTTGGGTATCCAGAGTTAAATTCGACTCGGAAGGGACAATGTAAGCGACTAAAATTGGTTCACCTAGAGAGTCGCCCTGAGTGGTGACAACGGCTTCTTTTATTCCAGGCAAACGGCATAAAGCCATCTCAATTTCGCTCAGTTCAACCCGATATCCTCTAATTTTGACCTGAAAATCTTTTCTCCCCAAATGCAGGAGACAACCATCGGGTAAGAAGCGACCTAAATCCCCTGTTTTATAGCATCTTTGTTGGCGGTTTTGGCTGTCAACACTGAAAACAGCCGCAGTTAATTCGGGTTGTTGCCAATAACCTACAGCAAGATAACGACTTCTGACAACAATTTCCCCAACTTCTCCCACACCAACTTCACGCCCTTCTTCATCAAGCAGTAAAATTTCATGGTCTTCTACGGCATATCCTGCGGGTACGTTACTTGTCGCTATCTGCGTATCGCGATCGACTTTGAATTGACGAATGGGGCTAACTTCCGTACCGCCTAAATTGACTATCAGTTGACAGCGATCGCTAAAATATTTCTGATACAGTTGGACATCCCGTTCGTAAACTGTCTCGCTTCCCAAGAAGATTAAGCGTAAATTGGGGAATTGTTCATCTCCCCTTAATGTCATGGCGAAGTGACGAAACATCGTCGCTACAGCAAAAAATACTGTAATTTCCGCATCTCTTAGCCAAGCAGCTAAATGATTCAGTCCGAGTTGTTGAACATCAAAGAAATGCAGACTTGCTCCATTTAAAAGCGCGCAATAGATATCTCTCACAGCGCCTGCAAAACTCGGAGAATATAACAACGCCAAGCGGTCTTGCTTGGTAATTTTACCGCTATTGGTGTAGCTTTTGGTTAAATGCAAGACATAGTTATGAGCTTGCATCACACCTTTGGGTTTTCCTGTGGAACCGGAGGTATATATAATGTATGCAAGGCTATCCGGCGATAGAGATAGGTTCAGTTCTTCTGATGATAGATTGCTATCCAATTCGTCTAAATTGAGGATGGATACACCATCAAAAACAAGCTGATTTGCTAAGTTTAAATATTGCTTGTTAGTAATAATTAACCGACTTTGAGAATCAGCTAAAATATAACCAATTCTAGATTGAGGTTGGGCTGGATCTAGAGGAACATAAAACTTACCCGTTTTTAACACTCCTAGCATCGCTGCAATTAAGGGCGCATCGCTGGCTAAGAGTAAGGCAATCGGTTCTGGTTCGGGTTTAGATTGGGCTAGAATTCCCCTCGCAATCCGGTTTGATAATTGATTAAGTTGATGGTAAGTCAGTTGATATCGATCGGTTTTGATAGCTAGGCGATCGCCTTGAGACTTTACCTGTTGTAAAAAACGTTCTGGGATTGATTGTTCTACTTCTTTTGGGAAGGTAATAAACTTCTTCGTGGATTGATTGTTGGGTTCAGTTTGAACTTGTTGATATCCAGATGTCATGATTATTTCCTTTTAAGCTAAATCAACAAAGCTAAGCTGCTACGCACCTAATTTGAGAGTCAAATTTTCCCTTCTTCTTGTGGGGTGGGCATCTTGCCCGCCTCTTTATTGGATTTAAATGCGTACCAGCTTAACACTTTTTTGGTGAAAGCCGATCAAAATGCACCCTTCGATGAATTATCCACAAAATACTAGCAGTTTACCAAACAAAGTTGGCGTGGTTTGTAGTCAGCGATTTATCGCCATGCTTAGGACTATTGTCCCTACTACAAACCTGTTCACGTCGTTTGTAGTCAGCGATTTATCGCCATCTTTTGACTGCAGCTACACAGTTGAACGCATTTGCTGGTGCTTGCTAAAGCTAGCTGCACAGGATCGATGATTTCTACTGAGGATAGAAACTGCTGCACTGAATCAGATGCGGTTAGTTTTAACCAGTCTAATAGATAAGGTACTTCGCTACATCCGGCAATGATACAGTCAATTTTCGAATCAGTTTTCAAGAACTTTCGGAAAAGTTTTTCCCCTGCTTGGCAGGCGAAATCTCGCTCAAAAGCTTTGACACCTTGATATATACCATCCATGAGGATTGATTGCAAGGTATCGTTCAGTTCTGTGTAAGCAATGCCTGCTCTTTCTAGTGGGTGAGAGTAAACACGCCCCTGTTTTGTGCCATTGGTACAGAGAATTAGAGGCTGTCCCAGATTTTGCCATTGCAGATAGTCTACAACAGATTCGACCAAAGAGAACCATTGCAACCTGATAAAAACTTGCGGGTGATGGTACTTTAATTGCTGTCTTACTTTGGGTAGAAAGTAATGAGCCGTATTGCACAGAACCATGATGTGTATGGTTTTCTCACTAGAGCGAACATACTCCATCGCTTTTACCACTGCTGCTGCGAACATGGTAACAAACTGCTGTTCTGAAGAATTTGCACTTTGGCAAGTTTCATGCTCAATTACCGAGGTTCTGTTGTGCAGCGAACAAGCTTGAAAGAGGACGATTTCCCTAGTATTTTGAAACCTCTTACAGGCTTGTTCAAATCCTCCTAAACCAGCCAAATGTCCCATTCCACCTAGTAAAATTAAAGGCGGCGCTTGAGTTCTTCGTGGTCTGATGGCGATGACTTCTGTGGGATAAATTTGGTCGATCACCAATTCTCCCCGCTGTTTTTGCGCTTGGGCGATCGCATTTAAACGTTGTGGGAAACTCCCGATTGCTGCAATGGCTTCTTGTGCAGTGGCGAAACAATATTCGCGCTCTGCCTTAAGAGACACACAAGAGATTTTTGGACTCATTGATTTCCTGCTGCATTGCCACGGTTAGCTCTTCCATCACTAACCCTAAACGAGTCAGATATGATTTAAACAAAGCCTTTGCTTGCTCATAATCGAGTTGACTGTTTCCCAGCTGAAATCACCAGACTTTAGACATAGATTGTCCCCGCGTCACCGTCTCCCCACGTCACCCCGTCCTCTTCCCAGCTGGAATCACCAGACTTTAGACATAGATTGTCCCCGCGTCACCGTCTCCCCGAGTCACCGCGTCCTCTTCAAGCGCTATACTGCAACGTGACCGATTTCGTCGGGGGTGAGATGGGAATGCAACACCTCACCATCGCGAAACCAGACAATTCGTTTGGTTTGACGCGCTACATCGGGTTCGTGGGTGACCATTACAACTGTGATACCGCTAGCGTTGAGTTCGGTAAAAATATCCATCACTTCTTGGGTAGTTTTAGAGTCTAACGCACCCGTTGGTTCGTCTGCTAAAAGTACCACAGGACGGTTGACAATGGCGCGGGCGATCGCAACTCTTTGTTGTTGTCCTCCAGAAAGTTGATTTGGTTTATTATTGAGTCTGTTTGCCAATCCTACCTTGGTGAGAGCTTCGACTGCGCGATCGCGTCGTTCTTGACTCGGAACCCCCGCATACACCATCGGTAACATCACGTTTTCCACCGCCGATAACTGCTGCAACAGGTGGAATTGTTGGAAGACAAACCCCAATTTTTTATTGCGAATTTTGGCTAATTCCGCATCTCCTAAAGAAGACACATCTACCCGATCTAAATAATAGTGTCCAGACGACGGACGGTCGAGACAACCGATAATATTCATCGCGGTAGATTTACCCGATCCAGACGCACCCATGATCGAGCAATATTCGCCTTCTTCTATAATCAAATTAATATCCCGTAGCGCCTGCACCTGAGTTTCGCCGCTACCGTAGATTTTATAGATATTTTCGAGGCGGATTATAACGTGTTTGGGAACCGCTGTCAGCGTCGAATGTTGAGTTTTAATTTCGCTATCTGAAAATTGATTTATCATAGTGTTTTGTTTCCCGGGCGGGTTTTACCAACCATTTATACGATAGCAGACTGTTTATCTAAACCCGCCCCGCCAGTTGTCATATTGCTAATTAATGAACCGCTCCAGGCGCAGAGGAAGCAGAGAAAGAGAAGAGAGATTTGTAATTCCGATGCCAAGGGATTTGATATCAGTTGTGTAGGGGCGGGTTTTACCAACCATGTCGTATAGAATAAAAGACTGTTTATATAAACCCGCCCCCGCTATATTTTTAAGCGCTTCTTAATGCCACAATCGGATCGAGTTTTGCAGCGCGCCTCGCAGGAACGACGCCGAAGAATAAACCAATTCCGCCAGAAACGCCAGTCGCAACCAGAATTGCTGCGGGTGAAATTCCTGCTTTTAAGGGAGAGACGACACTCACCAAGGTGACGCCGCCAACGCCGATTAAAGTACCGATTGCACCACCGACGGCGGAAAGAATAATTGCTTCGATCATAAATTGAATCAAGATATCTTGTTCGGTGGCACCGATCGCTTTACGCAGTCCAATTTCGTGGGTGCGTTCGGTAACGGAAACGAGCATAATATTCATGACGCCGATGCCGCCTACTAATAGGGAAATGCCTGCGATCGCTGCCAACATCAAGGTCAACCCATTAGTAATCGTACCCACAATTGTCAGCACGTCGCGCTGAGTTCTAATGGTAAAGTCATCTTGGTTAGTAATTTTGTGCCGCAGTCGCAACAAATTGCCAATTTGAAACTGTGCCGCACCGATGCTATTGGTATCTTTAGCCGAAACCGCAATAAAATCTACCAAAAGTCCATAGGGAGAAGTTCTACCCCGCAGGCGGTTCGCCATTGTCGTGAGGGGAATATACACGGCATCGTCTTGGTTGCTTCCCAAAAACGAACCTTTGGGTTGCATCACTCCAATCACTGTAAAGCTGGTATTTCTAATTCGGATGCGTTCCCCAATTGGATCGCTATTACCAAACATTTTATTAACCACATCCGAACCTAGAAGGACTACTTGGTTATTGCTTTTGATATCTTCGTTGCTAATAAATCTTCCTTTGGCAACATCAAAGCTGCGTACTGTCAGGAATTCTGGCGTGACGCCAAATATTTGGGTACTGGTATTTTTGTTGCGATAAGTTACTGTTTGTTGGCTTTGAATTTGCGGTGCGACTTCTCTAACTGAGGGTACTTGGCGCGCGATCGCTTGTGCATCTTCTAGTACCAATGTTCTCGGTAAGTCTCGATTTCGTTGGGCATTTTGATTACCTGGAAGGATAAACAAAACGTTAGGACCAAGGGATTCAAATTGCTCGGATGCCAACCGCTGCGCCCCTTGTCCAATTCCCACCATTGCAATCACCGAAGCGTTGCCGATGATAATTCCTAACATTGTCAGACTACTACGCAGCTTATTTGCTGTTAGGGTAGTCGTCGCCATTTTTACGCTTTCTAAAATGTCCATTGCTAATTGCTAATTGCTAATTGCTAATTGCTAATTGCTAATTGCTAATTGCTAATTGCTAATTGCTAATTGCTAATTGCTATTTTCTATTAGCCATTAGCCATTAGCCATTAGCTAATCTAGCTCTGGTTTTGGTCTTCTATCTTTCGGCATGTCGATGAATACGCGCTCGCCCCGATTAACTCCCTGTAAAATCTGGGTTTGGTCGCCGATTGTTGGCCCAATCGTTACGGGACGAAACTCGGGTTTGTTATCCTTGTCCGGTACCATCACGCCTTGCTTGCCTTTTTGAGTCACAATTGATACCGTAGGTACGACGAGGGCATTGGGTAATTCTTGACCCAAGAACGTTAAATCGATATTCATTCCCGATCTGAGCGCTTCTTGCCCAGTATCAAGTGATGCTCGTACTTGGAAAGCAGTAACGTTTTGCTCGAGTACTGCTTCGGGGGCAATTAAGCGGACGCTACCTTTAAAGGTTTGGTCGGGATAGGCATCGGCGATAATTTCAACTGGTTGGTTGAGTTTAATTTGTCCGATATTGACTTCTGGGACTCTGGCGAGGACTTCTAAACCCCTGGCGATCGCCACAATAGAAGTAGAAGTTGCAGAAGCGGAACTAGAACCTGAAGTAGTCGGCGTCACGAAAGCACCGACGTTGGCGTATTTCTGCGTCACGATGCCAGCGAAAGGTGCGCGGATAATCGTATCGTCGATTTGCACTTGAATTGCTTGCAAGCGTCCCCTTGCTTCTGCTACCGTTGCTTCGGCTTGGGCAATATCTTCTCTGCGACTACCGTTTTGCAGCTGATCTAATGCTTGCTGCGCTTCTTTTACCGCCGCTTGTCGCTGGGCAATTATTTCCTTTCGAGTGCCGGAAAGCAACAAATCTACAGCTTGTTGCGCTTCTCTTACCGCTGCTTCTCGTTGGGCAATTTCCTCGCGCCTTGTGCCGGAAAGCAACAAATTTACAGCTTGTTGCGCTTCTCTTACCGCTGCTTCTCGTTGGGCAATTTCCTCGCGTCTGGTGCCGGAAAGCAACAAATTTACAGCTTGTTGCGCTTCTCTTACCGCCGCTTCCCGGCGGGCAATTTCCTCGCGTCTGGTGCCGGAAAGCACCAAATTTAAAGCTTGCTGCGCTTCTCTTACCGCTGCTTCTCGTTGAGCAATTTCCCCTGGCGAGGTGCCATTCTGGACTTGTGCCAGACGGCGATTGGCTTCTTCCAAATTAGCTTGTGCGGTGCGGTATTCTGAGATTACCTCTTGCAAGCGATCGCGGGAAATCGCTCCTTGCTGTGCCAAAGATTGATTGGCACTCAAACGCTCGCTTGCTAAGTCTACTCGTGCTTGGGCTGCTTGTATTTGAGATTGAGCTTGGGCAATCTGTTCGGGATTAGCAGTTCTCGCCGCCGTTAACTGGGCTTGAGCTTGGGCTAGACGCGCTCTAGCTTGGGCTATTTCTTCCGGACGACTCCCCGCTTCTGCTTCGGCTAGCTGCGCTTGGGCTTGGGCTAAACGACTGCGCGCTTGGGCTATTTCTTCTGGACGACTCCCCGCTTGTGCTGCGGCTAGCTGCGCTTGTGCTGCGGCTAGACGCGCTCTCCCTTGGGCTATTTCTTCTGGACGACTCCCCGCACGCGCTTGGGCTAGCTGCGCTTGGGCTGCGGCTAAACGACTGCGCGCTTGGGCTATTTCTTCCGGACGACTCCCCGCTTGCGCGTCGGCTAACTGAGCTTGTGCTGCGGCTAGACGCGCTCTAGCTTGGGCAATTTCTTCTGGACGACTCCCGGAAAGCACTTTAGCCAACTGGGCTTGGGCTTGCTCTAAGCTGGCTTTGGCTTGGAGTAACTGCGCTTGCAGTTGGGAATTATCCATCCGGGCAATGATTTGTCCCGCCTGCACCTTATCCCCTTGCTCTACCAGCAACTCTCGCAAAATCCCAGAAGTTTTAGGACTGATGTTGACGCTTTGAATTGGCACGATTGTACCGCTGGCAGTAATCCTGACGGTGAGGTTTTTCGATTCCACCGGCACGGTTAAAGCCGTCACATCGGTCTTGGGCGCTGCTCGATTCAGCGCCACATAAGTGCCACCAGAAGCAGCCAACAGACCTGCGGCGACTAACCCGACGACCCAAGGTGTCCGCTGGTCAACTTTTTTACCAATTAAAGGGAGTTGCATGGGCTTGGTTTTCCGAGCAGGGAGTAAGGAACATTTTCGCCGAGTTGCCCTAAGCGTCCGTTTTCCAGCCTTATGTTTATATAATCCAGACTTCTTCGAGCCAATCGGGATGAAAACCGTGACGTTTTTTGCTTCATCTTTCTTAATCTTAACGATTTGATAACGGTTTCCGGTTCCATTCTCATAGTACGGTTAGGGGTGGGAATCCGGCTTCGCCCGATCGGCTAAACCTGCGGCTCTTGGGCAGGTGGGTAGGTGAGCAGAGGGGCAGGTGGGTCCAGGAGCAGGTGGACAGAGGAGATGGGAAGAAGAGGAAGACAAAGAAGACAAGGAAGATCCCCCCCTCTCTTGAAGTGGAAGTAATTTCTTCCCCATCTTCATCAGGACTGACGCAAAGAAACCGGGTTTCTCTACCTTGAAACAAAGGTGATGGCCTCTTCGTGGGTAAGTCCTGTTCATCACTTCCATCACCTCCATCACCTTCCCAATCTCCCAATTTCCCCTGCACACCTGCACAAACAAGATCTACCTCGCCCTGGTGAATCAACTATGATTTAAGCTGGAAAACACCCTCTTGTCTTAATGGCTATATGCCCAATCGCAATTCTTGGCTTTCTGTTATCCTGCTGTTTGGTCTGTTAAATATGACCAAGCCTGCATCCGCGCAGGCATTAATACCCCACACGCTGCAACTCAACTCGGCTCAGCTAGAGCAACAGGGTTTGAGTTTGGCACAGGAAGCAGCACAGTTGGCACAATTTCAACAATACGAACTGGCCCTGCCGCGGGCAAGGCTAGCAACGCAGCTGGCACCGAAGAACTTTCAAGCTTGGTTTTTGTTGGGAGGCTTGTATTTACAATCCGATGAGATAGATAAAGGAATTGCCGCGTTGCAGCAGGCGAAGAGTTTGAATGCCAATGAATCGACGATTTTGTTTGCATTGGGATCGGCTTACTTTCAAAAGCAGCTATACGAACAAGCGATCGCAGAAATCCAAGCTGGGTTAAAAATTAAACCCAATGTACCGGAAGCGTTATTTGATATGGGCAACGCCTATTATAAGTTAAGGAAGTTTCCCGAAGCGATCGCATCTTATGAAAAAGCGATCGCGGCGGAAGCAAAATTTTGGCCTGCACTGACCAATATCGGCTTGATTAAATACGAACAAGGCGATATAGACGGGGCGATAGCTATGTGGCGCAAGTCGGTGGAAATTGACAAGGAAGCCGCAGAACCCCAACTGGCGCTCGCCGTGGCATTGTATGCTAAAGGCGATCGCGAACAAGGCATCGCCTTGGGAGAAGCCGCGCTGCGCTCCGACGATCGTTACGCCAATGTAGACTTTTTAAAGGAAAATCTTTGGGGCGATCGCTTGATTCAAGATGCCCAAAAACTCCTCGCTACCCCCAGAATTCAAGCGACAATTGCTCAAGCGCAAGAGCAGCGAGCGCAACAACAGCAACGCCCTCCCCGGTAAGTTGAGCATAGGGGCAGGTGGGCAGGTATGCACGTGGGATTGTACAAGGGATTTAAGCAGCATTGCGATCGTTTCTAGGGAAAAAACAAGTTAAATTGACTTCACCTGCACACCTGCACACCCGCTCCTCTTGCTGCTGACAATTTTGCTGTTCTATCTGAAACTCTGCACCTTCTCCAGGGCAGAAAAACCGATTATCTTTAATACTAATTCTGACCCAATTCTCCTCAAATACTCAGGATTTACCCGCGACGATCTTATCACCAAAGTTTCTGCGTCGCTCTCTAGTTCTCTGGCGACGATTTTTCAGAGAAACTTTGGTGTTTGCGTAATTCCTGATACTTCAGTCTCTATCGTAATCCTACTGGGAAATTACCAATTACCAATTACCAATTACCGCTGTCACAACTATTAACTAGCAACTTTAATTAGTAAGATTGCGGCTAAAAACCACCGCAAAAATGTTAAAATAAGCTAAAAATAATGGCTGGAAAAGCACCTGCCGTGCTACACGAGAGAAAGTATCAAATATACGGTCAGTGCAGCGTGGCAGAAATAACTCCCTTGTCTATAGGAGGCTTGCAGCGTTGCTAGCCAAGGCAAAAGCGATCTGCACTCTTGCACGGCAGCAGCAAAAATGGTAATTTATCCGATGCCAAAAACCCAGTAGCAAAATTTGGCTACCGACCCTGGCAGAAAGGGTTTTTCTCCAGAACGCCCTCGGTATTTGCCCCAAACAGCTAAATATAGTACATAAGTACTTAATAACAAGGGCAAGCTGGCTTGGGGCAACAAGCGAGCCTTCTTGCCACTATCTTCTGGTTAAGGGGGTTGGGGGGATCCGTGGGGCACAAGCTACTTAATCTTTGGGCAGCAGTGCCATAATCTGATCCACAAACATTTGATGATCGACCACGGGTTTAGAGATGTATCCATCCGCACCGCTTTGCTTGAGAAAGTTTTCGCGATCGCCCTCCATCGCGTGAGCTGTGACCAGGATAATAGGAAGGTTGGCAGTCTGGGGGTCAGCTTTGAGCATCTGGGTGATCTTAATGCCATCAACTGCCTGACCTTGGTATACACTGCGAGCCAGGGAAACATCCATCAAAATCAAGTCAGCTTTCCCGGACTGGGCAATTTGTATCACCTCTTCCACGTCCTCGGTTCCCTGAACCGATAGACCTCCCCGCTTGGTGAGAATCTTGGAGAAAACGCGATAATTTATCGGATCGTCTTCGACAATCAGAACAGTCTTCATGGCTTTTCCTTTTTACTTAATTTAGAGTAAGACACCCTTGCTTCTGCCGTTTGATACTACTGTGAAAAGAGTCATTTGTCCTTGATCGCTGGTCAGTAGATGCGCCTAAAGAGCAGTCAGTTGTTCAAAGGCGACCGCTCTCCATGACCGATGACCCACGACTCATGACCAATTTTGTTATTTTTTTGTATTCATAAGGAATTAGACTCATGGCTAAACAACTAAACCTTCTCTCGGGACAAGTCATCACTACTGCCCTGCACACCGAGATGCAACGGTCATATCTTGAATATGCCATGAGTGTCATCGTTGGGAGAGCATTACCCGATGTTCGCGATGGGTTGAAACCCGTCCATCGTCGCATTTTATATGCGATGCACGAGTTGGGATTAACACCAGATCGTCCCTACCGCAAGTGCGCCCGCGTGGTGGGGGACGTGCTGGGGAAATATCACCCCCACGGCGATCAGGCGGTTTATGACGCCCTGGTACGGATGGTACAAGACTTTTCCTGTCGCTACCCCCTCCTGGGGGGACATGGTAATTTTGGTTCGGTGGATGATGACCCTCCGGCGGCAATGCGGTATACGGAAACCCGCCTTGCTCCCATCAGTCACGAGGCGATGCTGTCGCAGATTGGCGAGGCTACAGTTGATTTTATCAGCAACTTCGATAATTCCCAGCAAGAGCCAAGCGTATTGCCTGCCCAACTGCCGTTTTTGTTACTCAACGGATGTGCGGGAATTGCGGTGGGAATGGCAACTAACGTACCGCCGCACAATTTAGGGGAACTGGTGGATGGTTTAATTGCCTTGATCGATAACCCAGAATTGCCGTTTGAGAAGCTGCTAGAACTGATTCCAGGACCAGATTTCCCCACCGGGGGCGAAATTGTGGGAATTGAAGGCATCCGGGAAGCTTACTCGACGGGTAAAGGCAGCATTACGGTGCGGGGTGCGATCAAAATTGAGGAAATTCAGGGAAGTCGGGGACGGCATCGCAGACAAGCTATTGTAGTGACTGAGTTGCCTTTCCAGGTGAATAAAGCTGGCTGGATCGAAAAGGTAGCAGAATTAGTTAATCAGGGGCGAGTTGAAGGCATTGCCGATTTGCGGGATGAGAGCGATCGCGACGGGATGCGCGTCGTTATCGAACTCAAACGCGAGGTCAATCCCCAAGATGTCCTAGAACAGCTTTACAAGCAAACTGCACTTTCTAGCAACTTTGGCACTATTATGTTGGCGTTGGTAGACGGACAGCCGCGTCAGTTAAGCTTGCAGCAGGTATTACAAGAATTTCTCAGTTTCCGCGAGCAAACCCTGACTCGTCAATATACCCACGAGTTAGAACAAGCAGAGAGACGCCGCCATCTGGTAGAAGGTTTGCTCACATCGCTTTCTCAGTTAGACGCGGTGATTGATATTCTCAGAAATGCGCCCGATGGCAGTAGCGCTAAATTAACGCTGCAAAGTAGATTTAATTTTAGCGATCGCCAGTGCGATGCGATTTTATCGATGCCGTTGCGACGATTGACGGGGTTAGAAAGACAGCAGTTGCAGACAGAGTTTGACGAATTATCTGCCAAAATTGACGAGTTGCAGCGGTTGTTGGGCGATCGTCACGAACTCCTCAAAGCTTTAAAGAAAGACTTGCGCGCCCTCAAACGCAAATACGGCGATGCGCGTCGGACTCGCATTCATAAAGCTGCAAAAGTAGAGGAGCAAGCGAGCAAGGGAGTAGAGGAGAATAAGAGCAGGGGAGCGAAAAATGCCACCCCCCAATTACCAATTACCAATGACCCATTACCAGAAGAAGAAGTCGTTTTAGAATTTACTCAAAAAGGGTATGTGCGACGACTGTCGAAGAATGGAAAATCTACTGCCCTAAAAACGGGGGATGATTTTGCAGTTAAAACTCAGGTGTCTAATACGGGTGCAGAATTAGTAATAATAACCGACAGCGGTAAAGCTTATTCGGTTAAAGTAAAGGACATTCCCCAAACTTCTGGACAAAGTCGGGGGACTCCGTTACCCTTGTTACTTCCCAATGGGGCGCAAGCGGCTAACGAAACAATTGCGACTTACTTTTTGTTGCCGGAAAAACTAGACAATGCCGATTTAATAATTCTGACTTCTCAGGGGCGGATTAAGCGACTACCCGCAACAGAAATTGCCAGTTTGAGCGCGCGGGGCATCACTTTAATCAAGCTAAAAGATAACGATAAAGTCAGCTATGCTAGCCTGACTAACCAGCGTCAAGAAGTTATTTTGGCAACCTCTGGCGGGCGCGTGTTGCGGTTTCAAATTAACGAGCAACAATTGCCGATAATGGGTAGAACCGCCCAGGGGATACAGGCAGTAAGGTTGCGATCGCAAGAAAAATTAGTCGGCGGTTTAACCCTTTCTCCGAATGAAAATATCTTGCTAGTCTCTTCATTAGGGTATGCCAAACGGATGCCAGTTAGCGCCCTACGACTGGTTAATATCGGCGAAATAGGGACTCAGATGATGCAATTTATCGGCAGAATCGATAATTTAGTTGGCATGGTAGGGGCAAAAGAATCAGCGGAGGTAACTTTAGTCACCGAACGGCGAGTCGTGCGCGTCGGAGTGAAGTCGGTACAGTTTTATGGGAAAGATGGGATGGGCGATCGGATTGTCCAACTCAATGCCGATGAGAAAATTATCAATGTGGTAATGGGTAATGGGTAATTGGTAAGGGGTAATGGGTAATTGCTTTTACCATTACCTATTACTTAGTGCAATTCTCACTTTTTTGCGTTAGCTCAAATCCCATCGTTCGGGGCGACCTTTACAGCGGCAGGACTTAGGCAAACACCAAAGTTTCTCTGAAAAATCCTTGGGAAAGGAAACTAGAAATCTAGGTCGAAACAAAGGTGATGGTCTTGTCGCGCGTAATATCATGTCCGGTCGTTACCCTAAATTAGGAGTAGGGAACATCCAACAGCTGCGTGAAAAAACTTTTAACCAATTGATGTTCCCTACAAGAAAACGCACAAGAGAAGGTTTTTATTACGGGTGATTCAACGGACATGATATAATTCCTGAGCAGATTGCTTTTCGAGTCAGGTACAGCCTTTTGGCTTGGTGTGCAAGCACCCTTAATGCTGCGCGCTTGACAAACTCAGGTGTACCTCATACGGTTGCAATCTTGGCAAAAAAACCCGGGTTCTCTGAAAAATCGTCTACTCAGAAACCGGGTTGATGACTTCAAGAGTAGACTACCAATGAATCCAATTACCAATTACCAGTTACCAATTACCAAAACCAGTTTTATAGTTGCTCAAGGTAAACGGATTAGTCAGCAACTTGATCGAGAAGCGCTGGCGTACGCAAACTAATAAAAAACTTACAATAACGTATTGATTGCCGCAATTCCCGATAAAATAAAAGGCTGTGCCATCTGTGCAAAGGTTCCATGTCTCCTACTTCCCCTTTCTCCCCCAACGAAATTGCCACTCTTGGTATTAAACCCGAAGAGTACGAAGAAATTGTTAAGCGACTCGGGCGTCATCCCAACAAAGCTGAGTTGGGAATGTTCGGCGTCATGTGGTCGGAACACTGTTGTTACAAGAACTCTCGACCTTTATTAAAGCAGTTTCCCACCGAGGGCGATCGCATCCTAGTCGGCCCCGGAGAAAACGCCGGAGTGGTAGACTTAGACAATGGCCTCCGCCTCGCCTTTAAAATAGAATCCCACAATCACCCCTCCGCCGTCGAACCCTTCCAAGGTGCAGCCACCGGAGTCGGCGGTATCTTACGAGATATCTTTACAATGGGTGCGCGTCCCATTGCTGTTTTAAATTCCCTCCGCTTCGGTTCTTTAGATGATGCCAAAACTCGCAGATTATTTACTGGCGTAGTTGAGGGAATTTCCCATTATGGTAATTGCTTGATTGGCAGCGAGACAATTATCTGGCGCGATGACCGTGGTGTCCATTTCGATACCATCGGCAACTTTGTAGAGTCGCGTTTGCAACCAGGGAAAACCACCGTTGAGCTAACACCCTCTACTTCAGTTGAAACCCTTTCCCTAGACGCCGATACGCTGCAAAGTTGTTGGCAACCCGTGCGGCGGATATTTAAGCGACGTGCTGAAAAACTGGTAACGATTCGTACAGCTTTGGGTCGCAGGATTACGGTAACGCCAGAGCATCCAACATTAATACTCGAAAACGGCAAATGGTGCATCCGCGAAGCACACTTGTTAAAAGTCGGCGACCAAATTCCCATATTAATTAATATGCCATTTCCAGAAGGAGAAAATGGCAAAGAAAATGTATCGCCAATCAATTTGCTCGGTACTTTGGACGAACAGGACGGTGATAAAGATGTTTATGTAGACTTACCACCCAATTGGCAACCTACAGATATCATCCGCAAAGCTTTGCGCGAAATCAAACCTTCTGCAAGCAGTCGCTACTTGAAATATCCTATAGAACCAATACTGAATATTTCCCCCTCGGATATTCGTCTGGGACAAGGTAAAGCCAATTACGCAAATGCAGTTATCCAACCTGATGAAACCTTTGCACGTTTACTCGGCTACTATCTCTCAAAAGGATGTGTTTCTCCAAACGGGAATACCTATAAAATCATTTTTACATTCGCACTAGACGAAAGCGAATACGTCGATGATGTTGTGCAGGGATTAAAGAATTTAGGACTAAACCCCTGTATCGAAAAACGCGATTCCACAATTGCCGTTCAGGCAACTTCATGGCTGTTAGGACACGCTTTGAAAAACCTTTGGAAATGCGGTATTTGTGCGAGTGATAAGGCTTTTCCCGCTTGTGTTTTCCAATGGCCTCGCTATTTGCAATATGAAGCATTGAAAGGTTTAATCCGAGGCGATACCAAAATCGCCTTGGCGACAACCAGCCGCAAACTATTTGAGCAAACTGTAATGCTGATTCAAATCCAGGGGTCCATCCCGTATATCTATTATCGTCGTGCTGCTAAAGGAGAAATTCAAGGTCGCAAGCATCAGCGCTTACCAATGTGGCAATTGGAAGTTACTTCTGGATTGGCAGAATTAATCAATGTATTTGGTGCAGAAAGCAACGCCGAATTAGGTGAGGATATTACTCGCTATCAGGACTCTAGCACGCGAAGCCAAAAACCCGGTTTATGCGGCAATATCGCGACTGGAAACCCAGGATTTTTGCGAAAAACCGGGTTGTTTTGCATCTTACGCAAGCGGGGCGAAAAACCCGGTTTATGCGGCAATATCGCGACTGGAAACCCAGGATTTGTGGGAGAAACAGGGTTGTTTTGCGTCAGTCCTGGCGAGAACGGGACAAAATATTCTGTGCCGAGTTTATCAGTATCGAATGAGTTGGCATTTGTCAAGATTAAGAGCAGAGAAATTAACAATGTAGATGAATGCGATGTGTATGATATCGAGGTAGACAATACCCATCTTTTCGCTACAAGTTCTGGCATCGTTACCCATAATTGCGTCGGCGTCCCCACAGTAGGCGGGGAAGTTTATTTCAATCCTGCCTATTCTGACAATCCGTTAGTGAATGTAATGGCACTCGGATTAATGGAAACAAAAGAAATAGTTAAAGCAGGTGCATCCGGAATCGGAAATCCCGTTTTATACGTTGGTTCTACGACGGGACGAGACGGCATGGGAGGCGCAAGTTTTGCCAGTGCAGAACTCAGCGATGCTTCCATGGATGACCGTCCAGCAGTGCAAGTCGGCGACCCATTTTTAGAGAAGTCTTTAATTGAAGCTTGTCTGGAAGCGTTCAAAACAGGTGCAGTCGTCGCCGCACAAGATATGGGTGCAGCAGGTATTACCTGTTCTACTTCTGAAATGGCAGCAAAAGGCGGCGTGGGCATTGAATTCGATTTAGATAAAGTTCCCCATCGCGAAACAGGCATGGTTCCCTACGAATACTTATTATCAGAATCCCAGGAACGGATGCTCTTTGTGGCCCACAAAGGTCGCGAACAAGAATTAATTGATATCTTCCATCGCTGGGGACTCCATGCCGTTGTCGCAGGAACTGTGATCGAAGAACCGATTGTGCGGATTTTATTTCAAGGGGAAGTCGCCGCAGAAGTTCCAGCAACTGCTTTGGCAGATAATACCCCAATTTACCATCGCGAGTTATTAGCCGAACCGCCAGAATATGCGCGCAAAGCTTGGGAATGGACTCCAGATTCTTTACCCCCTTCCACAACAAATGGAATTGAAATCCAAGGCAAGTTGCAATCTTGGACGGATATTTTACTGACCCTGTTGGATACTCCGACAATTGCATCCAAACGTTGGGTTTATCGCCAATACGACCATCAAGTGCAAAACAATACTGTCATGTTACCAGGCGGTGCAGATGCAGCTGTAATTCGCTTGCGTCCCTTGGAAGATCATCCTCTTGTGGGGCAAGCGTCTCGCCTGCCCAAGGACATGGGCGGGCAAGATGCCCACCCCACAAGAGATTTGGCAGTCCCAGTCGGCGGGCAAGATGCCCACCCCACAAGAGATTTGGCAGTCCCAGTCGGCGGCCAAGATGCCCACCCCACAAGAGATTTGGCAGTCCCAGTCGGCGGCCAAGATGCCCACCCCACAAGAGATGTTGAAGATAACAATCCAAAATCAGGTGTCGCTGCTACTGTTGATTGCAATTCCCGTTACGTCTATCTCGACCCTTATGAAGGTGCAAAAGCAGTTGTTGCTGAAGCTGCGCGCAATATTAGCTGTGTTGGTGCAGAACCTTTAGCAGTGACAGATAATCTTAATTTTGGCAGTCCAGAAAAACCGATTGGATATTGGCAACTCGCCTCTGCTTGTCGCGGTATTGCCGATGCTTGTCGCGAATTTAAAACACCCGTCACGGGTGGGAATGTTTCTCTGTACAATGAAACCCTCGATCGGCAAGGTAACCCTCAACCTATTTATCCGACCCCCGTTGTCGGTATGGTAGGCTTAATTCCAGATCTGGCGCGCATTTGCGGTCAAAGTTGGCACAAAGCAGGCGATTTGATTTATCTGTTAGGCAAGCAGGATGGCGTCACCTTGGGTGCTTCTGAATATTTGGCAACGATTCACGATACCGTTGCCGGAAAACCCCCAATCGTCGATTTTGATTTAGAACGACGCGTGCAAGCAGTTACTCGCGAGGGCATTCGTAATGGTTGGATAAATTCGGCACACGACTGTGCAGAGGGAGGTCTGGCAGTTGCTTTGGCAGAAGCTTGTCTCGGCAATCGTCTGGGTGCAGAGGTGAATTTACATGTAAAGCAGGATACGTCTGTGCGTTGGGAAGGCTTCCTCTTCGGTGAAGGCGGTGCCAGAATTATCGTCTCTGTATCGCCTGAGTCCGCCTGTCCCTGGGAATCTTATTTACAGGAAAATCTCCCCTCAGCTTGGGAAAAAATCGGTCAAGTTGGAAATACCGACAGCAATTTACGAATATTTACCGACGATCGCATTCCCCTAATCGACGCTAGCATGTCAGATATGAGCGATCGCTATTACAACGCCATCGAACGGCGCTTAAAGATTTAGTACCCTCTGCCAAGTTGACCGACTCGCTTCGCTACCATAATTTGGTGCTACTCCCGGAGTATTTGTGCTTAATGGTGGTATCGTTAAGACATTATTAAGATAGGTCAACTTTTCTAACTTTTTCCGTCCTCAAGCAATTCCCCTGACTCAAGATCTTAATTAGGAGCGAAGCCGTAGCAATGATCCCCAATCATCCCTTCTCTGCTGACGAACATTCTGCCAATGCTAGCGAGGCGCCACCCGATAAACCAGAAGAAGCGTGCGGCGTTTTTGGTATCTACGCACCAGAAGAAGATGTCGCCAAATTAACTTACTTTGGTTTGTACGCCTTGCAGCACCGGGGACAGGAATCGGCAGGAATTGCCACCTTTGACGGCAAGCAGGTACACCTGCACAAAGAGATGGGGTTGGTTTCCCAAGTGTTTAACGAATCCATATTGCAACATCTCGTGGGTCAGTTGGCGGTGGGTCATACCCGCTACTCGACTACAGGTTCTAGCCGCGTTGTCAACGCCCAACCCGCTGTCGTCGCAACTCGCTTAGGTTCGCTTGCTTTAGCACATAATGGCAATATTGTCAATACAGCAGAGTTGCGCGAAGAATTGCTGCGGCGGGACTGTAACCTAATAACTACGACAGATTCGGAAATGATTGCCCATGCGATCGCCCTGGAAATCAACGAAGGCAAAGATTGGTTAGAAGGGGCGATTCGTGCGTTTCACAAATGTCTTGGTGCATTTAGTTTAGCGATCGCCACCCCAGAGGGTATAATGGGCGCCCGCGACCCCAACGGCATCCGTCCCCTAGTAATTGGCACCTTTGGCAGCAATCCAGTCCGCTACGTCCTCGCTTCCGAAACCTGCGGTTTAGACATTATCGGTGCAGAATACCTGCGGGATGTGGAACCCGGAGAATTAGTCTGGATTACCGAAGAAGGTTTAGCATCGTTCCACTGGACGCAAAAACCTCAGCGCAAGCTGTGTATCTTTGAAATGATTTACTTTGCCCGTCCAGATAGCATCATGGAAGGTGAAAGTTTATACACCTATCGCCTGCGGTTGGGTCGTCGGTTAGGGGAAGAAGCACCCGTAGAAGCCGATATAGTAATAGGAGTTCCAGACTCTGGCATACCTGCTGCGATCGGATTTTCCCAGGAATCTGGCATCCCATACGCAGAAGGATTGATTAAAAATCGCTACGTCGGTCGTACCTTCATTCAGCCAACGCAAAAAATGCGCGAAGCGGGGATTCGCATGAAACTCAATCCCCTCAAAGATGTTTTAGCAGGCAAGCGCGTCGTGATTGTAGATGACTCGATTGTGCGGGGAACCACCAGTCGCAAACTGGTCAAGGCGTTGCGGGATGCAGGTGCAACTGAAGTTCACATGCGAATTTCCTCGCCGCCAGTGACGCACCCCTGCTTCTACGGCATCGACACCGATAGTCAAGACCAGTTAATTGCTGCTACGAAATCGGTGGAAGAAATAGCCAAACAAATTGACGTTGATAGCTTAGCTTATCTCAGTTGGGAAGGAATGCTCAAAGCTACTGGGGAAGATCCCAACAGCTTCTGTTCTGCCTGCTTTACTGGCGATTATCCCATCCCAGTTCCAGAGATGGTGAAACGGTCTAAGTTGATGTTGGAAAAAGTGGCAGTTAGCTAATTGGATTTAACTTGAGTTTGATGGGATCGATCGCATTTTGTGTGCGATCGCTTATTTATATCTAATACCATTAGATCCCCCCAAACCCCCCTTATCAAGGGGGGCTTGGGGGGGGATCGCCAATCTCCGGAAAATAAATCTCTGTGATTGAATCTGCAATCAATGCGGGTTGAGAATTGCTTTATGGTTTGGCCTAACAATCATTCATTACAGAACGACGATTATATCATTCAACAAAAATTAGGGCAAGGTCGCTACTGTATCACCTACCTTGCTAAAGATAAAAATGGTAAAGATGTGGTTATCAAAACTCTAAATGATGACGAACTGAACTTACAAATCCAAACAAATCAACTTACCCCAGAAGAACGAATTCAGTTAGAAGGCAAGTTTCTAGAAGAAGCAGAAAAAATCCGACTTTTACACAAACATCCCCATATTGTCAAAGTCATCGATACTTTTAGGGAAGGGCAGCAAGGGTGTATCGTCATGGAATATATTCCAGGGGATACGCTGAATCGGTTAGTCAAAAGAGTTTTGCCAGAACCAGAAGCATTGCGCTACATTCAGCAAATTGGAGAAGCTTTGATCGAGGTGCATCAATTAAATTGGGTGCATCGAGATGTGAAGCCAGAAAATATTATGATTCGGGCGGGAAAGTATGAAGCCGTGTTGATTGATTTTGACTTAGTACGGGGATTTAATTATCCTTTATCCCGTCACGTTATTGCGGCAGGATTTACCCCGCTGGAATTGTATGGCGATAAAAGAGAGAAGGGCGCTTATACCGATGTTTATGCCTTGGCGGCGACATTGTATGCAGTTTTAACCGGGGAAGTGCCGCCGGATGCTCAAGATTTGAAAGATGGCAAAGTGCAATTAATTCCGCCTAAACAGTTGAATCCTCAAATTTCCGATCGCGTGAATCATGCCATTCTTGAAGGGATGCAATTAGAAGGAAAAAATCGTCCCCAGACAATGCAAGAATGGTTAAGTTTATTGGGATTGAAACAACAAATTGCTATTCCTTTTCCTCAGTCGGATGCGATGACTGTTTGGGCAGCAGTAGGATCATTAGCGGGAGTGTTAGCGGCTATTGTAGCTTTGGTTGCTTATTTAAAACCTCCTGGATCACCTTCTCCCACTGCAACACCTGTGGAGATACCAACTCCATCTAGGAATAAATAAAAACCTAACCCCCCAGCCCCCTTCGCAGCGAGGGAAGGGGGGGCCGGAAAGTTCTTCGCAGCGAGGGAAGGGGGGGCCGGAAAGTTCTTCGCAGCGAGGGAAAGGGGGGGCCGGAAAGTTCTTCGCAGCGAGGGAAAGGGGGGTCTGGAAAGCCCCTCCCCGCTTCGGGGAGGGGTTTGGGGAGGGGTCAAACATTGCAGTTGATAAAATATAAATCTACCGATCCCAAACTGTAGGGGCACGGCATCATCAATCATCAACCTCAAATCGAAAGATATATATTGCCGTGCCCCGACCCGCATCTGTGATATCACACTGTAGGGGCACGGCATCATCAATCATCAATCTCAAACTGAGATATCTATATTGCCGTACCCCGACGCGCATCTTTGGTTATGCATCCCCAACTTCAATCATCAAGATTCCCGCAGCCCGGATTTTAACCTGGCTGCTGTGTAAAAATTAACTCAGTTATCCAAAAAACCTTTATGTTTCGGGATGGGCAGGAGTTACAGGGCGGGAGATACCGAATTGAAAGAATTTTGGGACGCGGGGGATTTGGAATTACTTACAAAGCACTCCACACCGAGTTTAACACCCATGTTGTAATCAAAACGCCCGATCCAACGCTACAATCCGACCCGGAATATACCAGTTATGTAAGAAAGTTTCGCCGAGAAGGACGGTTACTCGCTCAATTGTGTCAGCGCTGTCGCCATCCTCATATTGTCTGGGTGAATGACCTGTTTGATGAAAAAGGAACTCCTTGTTTGGTAATGGAATTTATTCCAGGGGAGAACTTGTTTCATCTAGTTCGCAATCGAGGCAGGTTACCGGAAGCGGAAGCGGTACAGTATATTCGGCAAGTTGCTTCGGCGTTGGAAGTCGTACATCGCGAGGGCATCGTGCATCGGGATGTTCACCCTGGAAATATTATGCTGCGCCATACAACAGGGGGAAATTCTGTTTCGGCGGTGCTGATTGACTTTGGGTTGGCGGGAGAAATTGTTCCTATCTCCATTAGTTCAAAGCTGTTTGGCAATGAGATATTTGCACCCTATGAGTTACTTCGCAGAAAACCAGGCTATAGCGCCCCAAGGGTGGATATCTACACCCTGGCTGCTTCGCTGTACTATGCGGTAACGGGTGAATATCCAACCAAAGCTTATGATCGCAGGGATGGTGAGGAATTAATTCCACCTCAAAGTCACGTAGCCAGTCTCAGCGATGAATTGAACTGGGCTATTATTGCCGGATTGGAATTTGAACCCAATCAGCGTCCGGCTTCTGTGTCGGATTGGTTGGCTTTGTTCCCCAGTCAGGAGGATAGCGAACAAGTTCTACCCCGATATCGGCAATTGCGGGATTTGCTTCAAGCTGGGAAGTGGAAAGAGGCGGATCAAGAAACGGCAAAGGTGATGCTTCAGGTGGCTGGGAGAACAAAAGAAGGCTGGCTTGATTCCGATTCCATCAAAAACTTTCCCTGTGAAGACCTCCGCGCCATTGACCAACTCTGGGTAAAATACAGCAATGGGCGCTTCGGCTTTAGCGTGCAGAAGCGCATCTGGCAAGAAGTGGGCGGAAAAGTGGATGATGAAACAGAATGCCGCCTGGGCGATCGCGTAGGATGGCTTGAGCCGCTCCTCGCTCTAAAGAGACGAGGAATCAGGCCAGGAATTAGAGTTAGCTTTTCGCTCATTAATAGCTATCTGGCTAACCGTTTCTGGCTTCATGCAGAACTGCTCTAAGGGTGAATGACTCAGCCTACTTTCG
>NZ_JBHFNP010000114.1:0-33742 GCF_041929235.1 Microseira sp. BLCC-F43 | reverse complement strand
CTTCGATCCCCCCAACCCCCCTTGCCAAGGGGGGCGATCGAGGGAGATTTTCGGCTGGGAATCCGACCATCGATCCCCCCAACCCCCCTTGCCAAGGGGGGCGATAGATTTTTGCAACTGCGATCGCTCTGACAACAGCCAGCCGACACTGAATCTGGCACCCCCCTTGGCAAGGGGGGCTGGGGGGGATCGGATCTTTAACACCAAGCGCGATCGCCCTCCCCACTCATGCACCCCCCTTGGCAAGGGGGGCTGGGGGGGATCGGATCTTTAACACCAAGCGCGATCGCTCCCCATCTCCGTAAATTTCCGGACACCCCTTGTATTGACCAGCTATAACTAAAAAACAGCCTCAACGGTAACCTATGGAACCACTCACCGTTATCGCGACTTTTATATTAATCGGTTTAGCCAATGGCGCTTTGCAAAGAACTGGAGAAATAGTGATGGACAAATCATTACAGCAAGGTCAGAAAATTATGCTATTTCTTAGGGATAAGCATCCAGATATAGCTCATGCGATCGCACAAGCTGCACAGCGTCCAGAACTTGCCGAACAACAACCAGAGGTTTATAGCGCACCTGCCTTGGGGGCAAAGGTAGAACAAGCCGCCGCAGCCGAACCAGATATCGCCAAAGTATGGCAGGAATTGAAAAATACAGCTTCTCAGCCGTTAATCGTGCAGAATTTAGGGAAAATTGGTCAACAATATAATGCTCCCGTTCATATTGAAAACCAGAATATTGAATTCTGACTACAGCCGCCCGACAGGGAACGGGTAAAGTCAAATCCCCCAAAATCCATCCCCTACCAAGGCACACCCCACTTCGTCGGACGAGGGCGGGAACTCGCAACGCTGCACGAAACCTTGCAAAACTCTCATCGCGTCGCCATCTCAGCCGTTGCGGGGATGGGGGGAGTTGGCAAAACCGAACTGGCGATTAAATATGCGCGGGAACATCAAGACGATTACCCTGGTGGGATTTGCTGGCTTTCCGCCAGAGACGCGAATCTGCCGGGACAGATATTGCTGTTTGCCCAGCTATCCCTGAAACTGGAAGTGCCGCAGCAGGATGGGCGCGGAAATCCGCTGACTCTCGCCCAACAGGTAGCCTGGTGCTGGCAACAGTGGCAACCCCCACAAGGGCGGGTGTTGGTGGTGTTGGATGATGTGACCGATTGGAAACTCTGTCGCGGCATGTTGCCAACGGATAACCGCTTCTGCGTCTTGATGACGACGCGGCTGCGACGGCTAGATCCTAATTTTGTCGAACTTCCCCTGGATGTGCTGCCCCAAGCCGAGGCTTTGCAATTGTTGACGGCGATATTGGGGAAAAATGACAGGCGGCTGCAACGGGAATCTGAAACGGCGAAAGAGTTGTGTAAGTGGCTGGGATATCTGCCCTTGGGTTTGGAATTGGTAGCGCGGTATTTGGTGGAAGACCCCGATTTGTCCTTGGCAGAAATGTGGCAGCGGTTGCAAGCGCAGTCATTGCAAGATGAGGCAATCGACGTTTCAGAAGCCGATTTGGATGCGACTGAAATGACTGCAAGGCGAGGGGTAAAAGCGGCTTTTGAATTAAGCTGGCAAGAACTCGAAAAGCAGACGCAGCGGGTGGGTGAGTTGTTGAGTTTGTTTGCACCGGATGCGTTTGCTTGGGAATGGGTAGAGTCGGCAAGTGAGTCGCTAAATTGGGCAAAGTCAGAGGTGAATGCGGCGAAAAAGCAACTGCATAAGCGACATTTAATTGAGCGAGTAGAAGAGAGAGAAGCTTGCTACAAAATTCATCCTCTAATTCGGGAGTTTCTGCGGTTAAAGTTGGATGAGTCAGAACAGGCAGATAATGTTAGGCAGGCTTTTGTCCCATTGTTTGTGGAAATTGCCAAGAGAATTCCTGAGACTCCCACTATTGATTTAATCGAATCGCTGAAACTCGTTATTCCCCATTTGGAAGAAGTTGCCGAAAATCTGACCAATGCGTTGAGCGATGAAGATTTAATTTGGCCTTTTTATGGATTAGGCACATTCTATGAAGGTCAGGGTTCATATTCGCTAGCAGAACCTTGGCGTCAGCAGTGTTTATCAGTAGTGAAAACCCGCTTGGGACAAGACCATCCCGATGTTGCCACCAGTTTGAATAATCTGGCAAATCTCTACAATTATCAAGGACGCTACAGCGAAGCGGAACCCTTGTATTTGCAAGCTTTAGAATTATACAAAAGACTGCTGGGTGAAGACCATCCCGATGTTGCTACCAGTTTGAATAATCTGGCATTACTCTACAAATCTCAAGGACGTTACAGCGAAGCGGAACCCTTGTTTTTGCAAGCTTTAGAACTTGCGGAACGAGTGTTAGGTGTCAGCCATCCTAATACCGTTACCATCCGCAAAAATCTGGCAAATCTCCGAGATGCGATGGGGATTTGAGCAAAAAAATCTGGGGGAGATGAGACAGAGGTACAATTCGCTTTATCATCCCTAATAGCTAGATATCCGACTTGTTGGAGTGCAGGTGAGAGGAAAAAAACAGTTTTTGCACAGAACAACGGAAATTGATTTCTGGGCGGGCTGGTGGTACACATGTTACGATCGCTTCAAAAGCATTCAGCCTGACAAACAGAAAACACCATGAGCGTTGTCATTCCCGATGAAATCCTGACAGCCGCAAAGATGTCAGAAGCCGAATTAAAACTAGAAATTGCCATCTTACTGTAGCAACAATCCAAGATCGGCACAGGCACAGCCCGCCGCCTCGCCGGAATGAATTTAATCGAATTCCGCAAAGAACTTGCCCGTCGCGACATCTGCATTAATTACGATGTGGAAGATTTGCAAGCTGACATCAAAACATTGCAGGAGTTGGGTCAATTGTGACTGTCGTCAGCAACACTTCACCTATTACCCATAAAAAGACGCCGCGACACGGCACGATTAACATTATCTGTTTGTCCGAGATATCTCTTTAGCCTTAGTCCCTACGCAACAACTCTGTGAGGTTTTTTTATTATGGGCAATTCAACGGGCATGATATAATTTATTTTAGGGTTGAACTGTTTCTTGCTCGTCAGATTCTAGCACCACATCTTCATATACAAGCGCGATCGCACTCCCATAAAATAGTACTAGAATCAATTCCCACTACTCGGTTAATTCTCCTGCTTGTCGTAAAACTTGCTGATATAGCGTAGCAGCAACCCAATATTGAGCTATATTTATCATCGCATCAAGTAGGGGCTGTACATGAAGGATTACGCCATTATCTTTAGCTAGCAAGAGAATACCCAGCGTACCAATCACTTGCAAACCAAGTCTTTGAGCAACTTGGCGTGCTTCGCGTTCATCTAATAAAATTCTTTGCTCGCTAATTTCTAATATTAAAGCGATCGCTTCTCGTTCACCATCATCTAATTCTGCCAGAATCTCTGGTACTATTGCTGAAACCGTGCGAACTTGAAGCCATCCTGATGCGATCGCTTCCTGCACCGATTGCGAACCTGGTAAACTCGAACCTGTGGTTTCATTATAAACAGCTTGAGGAATAACTACTTGCCCGAACATCGCTTGTAAAATATCAAGTCGATTAATAGCGGCAAAGTTAATTAGAGGCGTGGCATTACAAACTACAGTCACGATTGCCACACACCTGTTTTAATACTTTCAATGTCTTCGGCTAACTCAATTTCGCTGTAATGCCGTGGGATTTTATGTTGTGCCAAAAGTTGCTGAAATTCCCAAACAGACAAGTTAGCCAAACGTCGCGCTTGTCCAAAGGTAAAAATCTCGCGACTGTATAGTTGTATGGCGATTTCCTGACGGATTGCCAGTTCCCCCTGACTCAGAGACTCTGGAGATATTTCCAGTGAAATTGGCTCAGTAAATTGACTCATTATTAATACTATCCTACCGTTTCTTGTTCGTCATATTCTAGCACTACATCTTCATATACAAGCGCGATCGCACACCGAAAATCAACGCTAATTAAATAAATCTCCTCTCCTTCTCCATAAGTATAAAGTTCCCAAATTCCTCGATCGTTTAATCGAAAAACTTCAACATTCATCTGTTCCGCACTTATTAATACGTATTCTCTCAAACTGGAAATGCGGCGATAGTGTTTGAATTTTTTACCGCGTTCGCGTAGCGTCTCCGAAGGAGAATCAAAACTTTCTGTACTAGGAGAAAGAACCTCAACAATTAGACAAGGATGATAAATTGCTTCAATAGCGTTTCTGTCCCTTTCATCACAAGTTACCATCACATCAGGATAGTGATAGGGGCCATTTTCAGATACACCTACTTTGGCATCTGCCATAAACGCTTGACACCCTTTACCCCTGACGTGAGATTTCAGGGCTGAAGCTAAATTAAGGGCAATCGAAGTATGGGGAATAGTTCCCCCTGTCATGGCAAACACTTCGCCGTTGATATATTCGTATTTAATTGGTTGCTTTTCTTCCCATTCTAGATATTCTTGGGTACTCATGTATTTCGGTTCTGGATTAGCTACCATAATAAACCTCCTTATGCATTTGGACTAATTTAGAGATGGGATAGCTTAATTACCTAACTGTTCCACAAAACTTTGATGTTCGGGCGTTGCCAACCCCATCTGCAACACCGACTGCACCTCAACCAAATTCCCCGCCACTAAAGCTGGAACAGATAACCACAAACCTGGAAAAACTTCGCTTCTAATAATTCCTGCTGCATCTGTTGATAAAGCAACATATTCCCCTTCTCTTAAGCGGAACCAATCGACTCTTTGGTTATAAACTTGCCAAATTAGATATTCTTGGACTTGGTTGCGACGGTAGGCTTTCAATTTATCTCCCAAGTCGTATGAAGCACTACTGACAGCTACTTCCGCAATAAATTCTGGCGCACCTTCAAGATAACTATCTTCGCTAATCGTTGATTGTCCGCCAACTTCAATTCGTAACAGTGCATCGGGTTGAGGTTCGTTATCTGGATCGAGGCGAACTGTAGTATCAACCAACAAGTCAACCCCAGGTGTAACTGAACAGTAATTAGACATCCATCCTATAATGCGACCGTGAGGTCTGCCGTGAATAACTCGGACTGGCGATCCCACGTACACAACTCCTTCAATTAATTCGGCTTTATTCAAGTTGGGCATGGCATCGTAGCGTCGTTCAAATTCTGCCCTTGTGATGCGATCGCCATTTTCCAAAGGTAATATTTTCGGGATTATTCCTGTCATAATTCGACCCTCAACCATGTGTTCCGATTGTGCCATATCGCTTGATTGTGCATCGGTGGGAAGTGTGCGATGCGATCGCTGAGATCAGATCCAGAGGCAGGCAAGATGCCCACCCCACAAGCATTTTTTGGTAACTCTTAGCCCCCCTTGCCAAGGGGGGTTGGGGGGATCGATTGCCTCCTCTTAGCCCCCCTTGCCAAGGGGGGTTGGGGGGATCGATTGCCTCCTCTTAGCCCCCCTTGCCAAGGGGGGTTGGGGGGATCGATTAACTTCTGTTAGCCCCCCTTGCCAAGGGGGGTTGGGGGGATCGATTAACTTCTGTTAGCCCCCCAAGGCATTGGGGGTTGGGGGGATCGATTAACTTCTGTTAGCCCCCCAAGGCATTGGGGGTTGGGGGGATCGATTAACTTCTGTTAGCCCCCCAAGGCATTGGGGGTTGGGGGGATCGATATCGACAAATTAACGTCCCGATTTTCTGATGTTTGATTTAATCGGTCGCCGTTTGCGGTAACGGGTCAGAATGGTGATTACCTGATCGGGTTTTCCCGTTGGTTGCGGCGGACTCCACTCGTCTACCTCCGCAAAATCTTTTGCGAACAAGGTGTGAATGGTTTCCGTCACCCCATCGGCAGAACTGATAATAAACATCTGCACGACTTCGCGATCGTCGTCGCCTGGGTCAGAATTTGAAGGCACAGATCCGCCAGAGTCTCGCAAAAACTCTTCAAGCATGATATTTTCTCCTGAATTTTCGGTTTTCCATCGGAAAAGCCAAAAATCTAGCCACCCCGCACGCATAAGAAAGCAGGGTGGCTACAGAGAAAATGTTACAATTCTCCATTAGCCTCCCGGACTGTCTCCGCAGTTTGGGGGGTCAAGCTGTCCATTGCTGTTCCTAGCGGCTTTGGGCAGCGAAACTAGATTTTCGAGCCATACAGGTTGCCGTCCGTTTTAGGTCTGGCAACCTATAGTTGTTGAGCATAGCGGCAATGGGGACAATCGTCAAGAGGTGCGGTCGGGGATGATGGGTGGAGGTGCGATCCGGGTAAAATATGCGATCGCCTGCTCAATAAACCTGTGCAAAAACTCTTGTGGGGTGGAGATTCTGCCTGCCCTTGACTTGACTTGCAACAGAGGTATATTGTTTTCGCTGGCATCGGAATTACAGGACTTACGCACAGAAACCTGGTTTCTACGAAAAATCGTTGGTTTGGGAACCAGAGATCAAGGTCTCACCTTTGTTTCTTTTCTCGTCGTGGGTAAGTCCTGAATTACTCAAAGCGGTCAAAGCAATTACCAATTACCAATTACCAATCACCAATTACCAATTACCAATCCCTAAATCATTGGTAAAAACACAACAATTGTGTGGTGTCGAACGGATCGCGATAGAGACAATCCCAGCGACTAAAATTATGCTGGCGGGCAAGTTCGTATAAAGTTGCCTGAGTTTCAGGAAAATCAGAGGAACACATATGCTCTTCAGACATTTCAATTTCTTGAGGAGTAAGTAAAGACCAGTGTTGACGGATACCTTCCTGATAGCGTCTAATATAATCTTCTCGATTCTCTGCTTCTCGGCGAACAATATCGATTAAAATAAACACCCCACCACCTTGAAGCAGACGGTAAATTTCACCCATAACAAAGTTTTTTTGATCAAGACTCAGATGATGCAAGGTAAAAGAGGCCAGAATAGTATCGAAACTATCTTGTTTCTGCTGTACCAATTCAGGCACAACTTCAACCAGATTGCCTTGGATAAAGCTTTTTTCGTAAGCCCCAAACTCCATATTATCCTGGGCAATTTTCAGAGCCGTCTCCGAGAGGTCAATGCCCTTGTAGGAAACAATAGTAGTATCCAATAAAGCCTGTGCAATAAAGCTGGCGTCGCCGCAACCGAGGTCAAGCAGGGAAAAGGGTTTTTGAAAGTAGCTGGCTAAAAACTGATGCAGGATGCTGTAAAGTTCCCGGTGTCCCATGTAATTGTTGGTCAGTAATTTTTGATAGAGTTTCCACTGGTTATTGAAGAACTCATAAGTTTGGGCGGATAGATCTTCATTGCCATTTAATAAGCTTTGCTCTGACATTGTACTTTTGCTCTTCTTTGCAGGTTAGGAGAGAGCGGTTGGTATTGCATTTATGTACTTGCTCTGCTTACCAGCCATTCTCCAGGACAATTACTCTATCTTGCGATCGTTCAGGAAAATTAGCAAGAGCGATCGCTGGTGAGCCAAGTAGCTGTATTCTCAGAGGGAGATGTTTTTACCTTCAAGTGTTCTCCCCTTTTTGTTTATGTCCTCTAGCCAAAAATTGCGACAGTTACTCGCACGTCCAGAAATTCTTGTTATTCCAGGCATATACGATTGTCTGGGAGCCAAACTAGCCGAACAATTGGGCTTTGAAGTTCTCGCTACTAGCGGTTTTGGTATTGCCGCTTCTACCCTTGGTTTGCCGGATTACGGGTTGCTCACGGCTACCGAAATGCTCTACAGTGTAGGGCGGATCGCCCAATCGGTTAATATTCCCCTAATTGCCGATATGGACACTGGATATGGCAATGCTTTAAACGTTATTCGGACAGTAAAAGATGCCGTGCAATTAGGGATAGCTGGGATACTTTTAGAAGACCAAGAATGGCCTAAAAAATGCGGTCATTTTGAAGGCAAGCGCGTCATCCCCATGGCGGAACATGCAGGGAAAATTCGCGCCGCAGTCCAAGCGCGGGGTGACAGTGGTTTAGCAATCATTGCACGTACCGATGCCCGTGCGCCCCTAGGTTTAGAAGAAGCAATTCATCGCGGTCGCGCTTATATTGCAGCGGGGGCTGATATCCTATTTGTGGAAGCGCCCCAGTCGGTTGAGGAATTGAAAGCCATCGTCGCTGCTTTCCCAGATGTGCCCTTAGTCGCCAATATGATTGAAGGCGGTAAAACTCCCCAACTTTCTGCATCTGAGTTACAGCAACTCGGCTTCAAAATAGTCTTTTTCCCCGTTTCTACCCTGCTGGCGGCGACACAGGTAATGACTGCTTGCTTGCGTCAGTTAAAAGAACAAGGAACCACAGCTAATTTGAAGGATTTGGTTAGTTTCAAAGACTTTCAAGAACTCATCGGCGTTTCTAACTATCTCCAAATCGAGCAGCAATTTAAAGAGTAGTGGTAATTGGTAATTGGTAATTGGTAATTGGATTAAAATGCATTACCCATATCTCGTTTCCAGTAATACCAATTTCCCTGCAAGGCGTGCTACAGATCAAACATGTTGGTAGGGGCGGGTTTTACCAATCTACGTCGGGGAAAACTTTCAATTTCTATAAACCCGCCCCCAAGTGTGGCGCATTCATGGGAAAACGGTATAACGCACCGAAATCCTCGATGGTGCGTTACGGCTAGCGCCTAACGCACCCTACTCAATATTAGAAATCCTCGATGGTGCGTTATATCATGTCCGGTTGCATCGGCATCGCTCCCTCTGCGGGTTTATTAAGACAATTCGCTTGGTATCAAAGGTTTTTGGTAAAACCCGCCCCTACAACACTATTAAATATGCTCCTCCGATACAAACGGACATCATATTACGGCTAGCGCCTAACGCATCCTGCTCAATATAAGTAAAAATATTTGCAACAATTCTTTACAACTGTTATAATAGTTCATAGTAGGCAACCCGTGTTTCTGGTTGCCCTGGGTTTGTACTATCAATAAATCAAACAAATTATTGATATAAATAAAACTTATTTATCCCGCGAAACGGAAGAGGATTCGCTTGTGAATAAAAGCTTATCTACAAAACATCTCATAGCAATTGTTGTTTTAGAACTGCTTCTCGCTATACCTATTGGTTTGGCATTAACAAAATTCGGCATTGGTGGTGTTGCTTGGTTATTTGGGGGCATCGCTTCTGGAGCGTTAGTCTATAAAGCTTACCAAATTTTTTACAGAATTACTCCTAAACCGAATAAAAAAGCCAGACAAATCGGACAAACCCTGGTAGGACTGAATATTGGATTTGCGATTGCTTCCAGCAACCTAGCCGCAATTACCTCCCAATTACACGTTTTGATCCTGCTGACATTATTTAGTCTGGTAACCGGAAGTTTCATCGGCTATTTCTACTCGCGCATTAGCAAAGTAAACTTGTTTAATGCTATGCTCGCTACCGCTCCGGGTGGGGTAGGAATTATGTCGAGTATCGCGGCTGATTATGGTAGAAATGTTTCCCAAGTGGCGTTAGTTCAAAGTCTCCGCGTTACCACCGTTGTTTTGACAATTCCGTTCGTAGCGAGGCTATTAGCAGGGGATAGCACGGGTGCGAGCGTAGGGATTTCTCCCAAGTTGTTTAATATCGATATTCAAGGGCTACCGTTATTAGTTTTAGCATTAGCGCTCGCATTGTTAGGCGTTCGCGTTGCGACGTTGCTAAAAATTCCCGCCGCGCCCTTTTTTGGCGCGTTAATTGTGGGGATAATATTCAATCCAATGTTGAATTCCCTTCCCTTGGTCACCGACTTAGATTTTAGTCCCCCTAAACTGGTGAATTTAATCGGTCAAGTGTTACTGGGAGTCGCCGTCGGCGAACATTGGGGAAATCAACCTTATTTGAGCAAAAAAGCGGTAGGATATGCTTTAATCCCCGTGGGATTGATAATTGGAGCGGGATTGATAGCGGCTGCAATTGCTCATCAATTAACCCCCTGGGATTGGCTAACTTGTATTTTAGTCACCGCACCCGGAGGCGCACCAGAAATGATTTTAGTCTCCCTCGCCTTAGATCGTAACGTCGAAATCGTCACCGCCGGTCACCTGGTGCGACTGATAGGACTCAACGCCTCTCTACCCGCGTGGATATTCTTAATTGACTATCTCGAACGTCGCCTTTCAGGTGCAAATACCTCCAACAATGCAGCTGAGTGGGTGAGCAGGTGAGCAGGTGAGAAAAAGCTTTGACTAGAGAAACCCGGTAACTTCTGCGAAACCGGGTTTCTGCAATAATAAGTATATCGGGATTGGCAAGGCTATATATATGATCAACGAAGTCAAAGAATTTGATACCAAACAATGGGTCAAAGCACGCGCTTCCCTCGATGGTAATCAAAGCTTTCTCACCTGGACTGGTTCGATTTACGCTTTTGTTCCCAACGAAAAGAAAAAACGATTGTTCGGTATAGCTGGAATGAGCGTCAGCAGATGCATCGCCAATCCCGATGATACTTGGGAGTTTACTTCTAGGGAATTAACTTATTATCTTGACCCCAGTACGGGAGAAATTATGCACAAATGGGAAAACCCCTGGACGGGAGAAACCCTAACAGTTATGCACGTGGCTAATAATCCCGTTGAAGGGCATTTTAAAGGAACGTTTCCCGCCCAAGTTAATGGGAAAATTACAACCTTTGTATTTGATTTATTTTCCACCTACCCAAATCCCCTAGCAGAAGATCCGAAATTTGCCGAATACAGTCCCCAAGCTACCTATCAAGCAGCTGAATTATTTAAACTCACGGTTCCTACGCAAGAATTGCTCGAACCAGAAGTTGTTTCAGTTTCTAAAATGTTGATAGGTTGGGATAGAATTGGGCCTTGGGTTCCTTGGATGAAAATGGGAAATCGACCGGGTCATTTAATATATAGTGCCAACGGTCTTAAAGTGAAAGAGATCGCCGAATTACCCCAAGTGCTGCAAGATGAAATTAATACGCGGGTGCCTTTGTATAAAAATGCTCCCAAAGCACCGTTAGATAGCGATATGACTTCTTGGACTTACTTTAAACAGCATTTTGATGCTTATTTAGCAGGGGAAAGGTTTCCCTTACCAGCAGGGGAAGACTGAGTTAATTGCAGATTGAAGAATTGCAGATTGCAGATTGAGGTAAATTTGAATTGCTCGCCACCTTCAATTATTCTTTGGGACTAACATGGCGGCAAGGTTTGCGATCGCGATCGCTTTCACGCTATCATGACTCGTTCTCCGGGCTTACGCCTGGGAACGAATTACTGGAGGCGAGGCCTCCTATTCAACTGAGGCGAGGCCTCGATCGACTCGTTCTCCGGGCTTACGCCTGGGAACTAATTACTGGAGGCGAGGCCTCCTATTTCCAACCAGTACCTACTAGCCGTGACAGGCGAGACTTTAGCGAATTATCCGGCTACCAACGTCCAAAAATAACCATCGGGTGCGACAAAAGAAAAGCTTTCTTCCCCAAATTCGTTGGATGAAATTTCTGTAAATTTTTGCACTCGACTCGCTTTGATGCGGTTTAAATACTGTTTAATTCCCCGCACCCGATAAGTATACAGCGACATTCCCAAACATCCCGGTTGCGCTGCTTCAAAGTTATTTTCTAATTCGATTGATTCGGGAAATCTAATAATATAAAGCCTTCCCGAACGCGCTGCTTGAACGTTGGTTTTTGACGAACGCGGATCGTCAAAAGCTGTAACTAAAAATTTTTCATTTGGTTGCAATTCAAAAATTTCTCTTCCAGCTTTGGAATCGTAATTAGTTTCTACATCATCGCGAACTCGCAGCAATCCCAGGGTTTCTTCATAAAATTTTAGCGTTTCTTTGCTGTCATCTTGAACCACCATTCCCATGTGGGTAATTTGGCTGGTTTTAAAAGGAGCGCTGCTATTGATAGTGCCGTAAGAAAACATTGTATAACCAAACCGTTGAAATAAAACTTGCCTAGTTAAAGGTTGCAGCACCATCATTTCTCGCACGCCAATCGCGGGATCGATAAAAGGACGCGCTTTTCTTTCTTTGTTGTAGATGATCTCCCAACTCGGATAGGTGTATTTGATGGGTAATCCGGCGGCGACGGCTGCTTCTACCTGATTTAAAATGTTGAACAAATCAGCTGTTAACGTTGTTGTCCAGCGGTTTCCCTTTGCTTTCATCGAGGACATTTTTAACCCTGAGTTTGTCGGGTTTTCCCAAACCATCAGGCGAATTAAGCCGTGGTCGGCCTCTCCGTGGTAAAGTCTTATCGAGCGTAAAGCGGACTCAACTCCATACAATTGGTAGGCGGCTGCTTTAGATAATTCTCCCACCTGTCTGATGCGATAGCCGAATTGCTCCCAATATTGAATTTGAGGGATGGGATCTCCGACTCCTATACATGCTTCGTAAATGCCTTCTATTGCTGTAGATTCATTCCCTGTGTTGCGATCGCTCATTTTTCCCCTCAATTTTATCCGGCTATTTCAGTGTTTTTACTATTATTTTATCAGGTAATCCACCAATCTGCGTAATTTCCCTTACGTAAAAACACTGAAGCAAATTGAGCAAAAAAAAACGCCCGACGTTTCAGTCGGGGCGGTAATCATCAGGGTGCATCTACTAATAGTATAGTACCCCGATGAGGGGTCTGACCCCTCACCCCCACCCAAAAATTATAAATATTTATTAAAGTTTTCCCCCGCGACAAGAAAATCAAATTGATAGAGAGAGGGAATTGGAGGACAAGGGGGTGCAGTCATGCGCCATTTGCTGATATTGGTGAAAATTTCAGAGGGTCGCCGCCAGAAGAGGACGCGGCGATGCGGCGACAGGGTGACGCTAAGGACATCGCTTGCTAGGGGCGAGGGGATTCCCACTGGCAAGAGGAGGCAGAGAATCGCAGACCAGGGAGAGGGTCGAGTTCTTGTCTGATTCGCCGCCAGAAGAGGACGCGGCGATGCGGCGACAGGGTGACGCTAAGGACATCGCTTGCTAGGGGCGAGGGGATTCCAATTGGCAAGAGGAGGCAGAGAATCCCAGACCAGGGAGAGGGTCGAGTTCTTGTCTGATTCGCCGCGTCCGGTGTGTCCGGTGTGTCCGGTGTGTCTTCTTCCCTTCTCAGCAGATCTGATCGTCAGCGACAATTGAGATTAACCCGCCCCCCGTCTCATCCCCAATCTAAAATCTAAAATCAGAAATCTCAAATCTGAAATTCCCATGACTTGCCTGAATTACATCAACGGAGAATGGATACCCGCCCAATCGGGAGCAACTTTAGAAAGTCGGAACCCTGCCGACTGGCGGGAATTAATCGCCACGTTTCCCCGATCTGAAGCTGGCGATGTGGATGCAGCTGTCGCATCTGCGCGTCAAGCATATCGCACTTGGCGGCTAGTACCCGCCCCCGCTAGGGGAGAATTTATTCATAAAGTCGGACAGTTGTTAATTCAGCACAAAGAAACCCTTGCCCAACTGATGAGTCGGGAAATGGGCAAACCGATTGCCGAGGCGCGGGGAGATGTGCAAGAAGGAATTGATTGTGCGTTTTATTACGCGGGAGAAGGGCGGCGTTTGTTTGGGCAAACCACTCCTTCAGAAATGCCGAATAAGTTTGCCATGAGTGTAAGGATACCGATAGGGGTTTGTGCTTTAATTACTCCTTGGAATTTTCCCGTGGCGATTCCTTGTTGGAAAATGATGCCCGCGTTAGTTTGCGGCAATACGGTAATTCTTAAACCGGCAAAAGATACTTCTACTTGTGCTAATTTTCTGGTTTGGTTATTCCAAGAAGCTGGGTTACCGCCTGGGGTGGTTAATTTAGTGCATGGTGAAGGAGAAACAGTCGGAAAAGCTTTATTGGAACATCCAGGCGTTGATTTAGTATCGTTTACGGGTTCTTCTAAAACTGGGGCAGAAATTGGGGCGACTTGCGGACGCACTCACAAGCGAGTTTGTCTGGAATTAGGCGGGAAAAATGCCCAAGTTGTGATGGAAGATGCCGATTTAGAACTTGCTTTAGAAGGTGCGCTGTGGGGTGCATTTGGTACGTCGGGACAACGTTGCACCGCAACGAGTCGGTTGATTTTGCACCGCGATATTAAGGATAAATTTACCGCTATGCTGCTAGAGCATACCAGCAAGTTGCGGCTCGGACATGGTAGCGATCCTAATACCGATGTGGGGCCATTGGTGAATCAGGGACAGTTGCAACGAATTAGTCATTATTTGGAAATTGCTCGCAGCGAAGGGGCAAAGGTTTTAATCGGTGGGGAAATAGTAAAAGATGGGGAATTGCACCACGGTTTCTTTTTTGCACCGACTATTCTTGATGGGGTTACTCCCGATATGCGTGTCGCCCGCGAGGAGATTTTTGGCCCCGTAGTGGCGTTGATTCAGGTAAGCGAGTTTGAGGAAGCGATCGCAATCTTAAACGATACGAGTTACGGTCTTTCTTCTTCAGTTTATACCCGCGATGTCAACCGGGCATTTCAAGCCATGCGCGACATCGAAGCTGGCATTACTTATATTAATGGCCCAACTATCGGTGCCGAGGTACATTTACCCTTTGGCGGCGTCAAACAAACTGGAAACGGACACCGGGAAGCGGGGAGTGCTGCTTTAGATGTATTTACCGAATGGAAGACGGTTTATGTCGATTTCTCCGGTAAATTGCAACGCGCTCAAATAGATAATCGGGAATAGGTAATGGCGTTACTAGGCTCTGCCGTGGGAACGAGGGTAATGGGTGATTGGAAAGCTGAGTGGAATCTATGGAAAAAGCTTTACCACAACTGGAAACTTCTCACATATTCGACCACAGATCGATGTTTGTTTCTACTGCTATGGGTTTGGATTTGAAATTACTCCCTTGGCGCCAGAAGAATACTCAATTAACGAACCACAGAGGCGCAGAGAACACAGAGGGAAGAGAAAAGAAGAGATAGGTAATCGAAGAAGTGCGACGGGAGTAAGCTTAAGTCGGAGGAACTATAGCTATAGTTGCTTGATAACCTAGCTGATAAAAAATAACCATGACTACATTCCAAGCAAAACAAAAACTTACCTTCGAGCAATTCCTAGAACTGGAAGTTGAAGCCGAAGGTTTTTATGAATTGGTGAATGGAGAGGTTGTGAGGAAATTAGCGACAAGACAACATGATAATATAGCCGATTTTCTTGTCAGACAGCTTGACAGGGAAAATGAACGGGCAAGTCTAAACTACAGAGTGTCTGGCAGAGTTGTGGTGAGGACGCTAACCCCAGACGGACAAGAACAAGGTCGCCAACCTGATGTAAGTGTAGTAGATCAAGCACTCTGGGACTCAAACCTTTCTGCTTACACAGCTTTCGTTGAACCGCTGCAATTAGCAATAGAAGTAGTATCAACAAATTGGGAAGATGACTATATTGACAAGCTGGATGAATATCAACGTTTGGGTATTCCCGAATATTGGATTGTAGATTACTTAGCTTTAGGAAGTCGAAATTATTTGGGAAATCCCAAAGTGCCAACGGTGTTTGTTTTATTACTTGATGAAAATGGCATTTACCAATGCAATCCCTATCGAGGTGCTGAGCGAATAATTTCGCGCACTTTCCCAGAATTGGCGCTGACGTCTGAACAGATTATCCAAGCCTAGCTATGACCGTGGATTGGGAGCAACTAGAAACTGAATTAGGCGCGGATATGGGATCTGCCATCCGACATTTATCGTCGGATGAAAAAGATGTGCGATCGCCAGTTTTAAACGACTTATTTGACTTAAGTTGGCATCCAGGATCTTTGTTGTGGCGAGCAGCTTTTGCTGTACCCTTTCTCATCGAACACCTGCAACGTGAATCTGAAGAAGATTGTTTATACAATATTCTGATCGATTTGGCACATATAGGCACGGGAACCTCTTTCTGCGACCTGCGAAAAGATTCATCGATCTATGCATATAGACGGAATACGCCCGAATTACAAGAACAAATGGAAGAGAAATTATACTGGGTGGAAAAAACTTATGAAGCAGTTTATAAAGGCGTTGATGTCTATCTTAATTTACTAGATCGCGATGCACCTAAAGCCAGAATAGGAGCAGCTTACACTCTTTCCTGCTGTAAAGCAGATGCGGCGCGAATTTGCAACAAAATGCGCGATCGCTTTCATAAAGAATCAGAGGAAATGGTCAAAGCAACCATCCCGTTATGTCTGGCAATCCTGAGTAACAATACACCTTTAGAAACAGCATTTTTTGAGGAAGTATTAGAATCCAACGAAAACTTTCTGCTGCGATCGCTCTCGCCATCGCTGGTACGAATATGTCGGAAAATGCTCTGCCAACCCTAGTTCACCTCATCGAAAAGCCAAATTTATTTGTGAGACTATGCAACCATTACGAAAACCATATGGCAACTGCTCACAACTTAATAGTTAGCGACTTTCTGTGGCGTTTGAACGACCAGCAAATGGCACATATCATTCCAGTACTGGCGCAAAAAGTAGAGGAACTACCTTACGGATATAAGACACTCATTGAATTAGCTTTTCAAAACAATAAGCTGCAAGAGGGGATAACTATTCACGACTTAACAGCAAACCAGCAATTTGTTTTAACAGCGATCGCCAACGATGATACCCTCTGGAAACCGAGAGACAATTATATCAGTTCCATATTGAAAGATTTGGCAATCAAGGGGTCGCCTCTAAGGGAAAAGTTGATCCGGTTTCTCAACGGTGACACCCTCCACTATGACCCTTAAAAATGGGATCTGTGGATTTTGGATTTGACCCTATACCATAGAAGTAGTTACTACTGAACAAAATTGCATAATTTTTTAATCTAAAATCTGCCCATCCAAAATCTGAAATCCCTATGCTGAGTATTCCTACCAAACGTCCCCTCCCTCGCGCGCCTAGGATTGTCACGTCTCTACCTGGGCCTCGCGCTCATGCTATGGTAGAACGCGATCGCGCTGTCTCTTCCCCCTCCTACACCCGTGGTTATCCCCTCGTTATCGCCCGTGGTGAAGGTTGTATGGTCGAAGATGTCGATGGAAATGTATTCTTAGACTTAACCGCAGGTATCGCCGTCACCAATACAGGTCACACCCATCCCGAAGTCGTCCAGGCGATTCAAGACCAGGCAGCGCAATTTTTACACATGTCGGGTACGGATTTTTACTACGAACCGATGGTCGAGTTGGCGGAAAAATTAGCCGCCCGCGCGCCTTTCCCCAATGGGGCGAAAGTGTTTTTTACTAACTCTGGTACCGAATCGAACGAGGGGGCAATTAAATTAGCCCGTTATTATACGGGGCGATCTCTGATTATCGCCTTTCTCGGTGCATTCCACGGACGCACCTACGGCGCGATGTCCCTAACTGGTTCTAAAGCGGTGCAGCGCCAGCAATTTGGACCATTGGTCCCCGGCGTGACACACATTCCCTATGGAACTCATGAAAGTTTAGATTATTTGGAACAAAAGCTATTTCCGGCGGTATTACCCCCCCTTGAAGTTGCGGCGATTGTGGTAGAACCAATTCAAGGGGAAGGTGGTTATATTGTCCCCGAAGATGGATTTTTGCAGAGAGTGAGAAACCTGTGCGATCGCTACAACATCCTGATGGTAGTCGATGAAGTACAATCCGGCATGGGTCGCACCGGCAAGCTATTTGCCATCGAACATTGGGACGTGCAACCGGATATCATTACCCTCGCCAAAGGTATCGCTAGCGGACTACCTTTAGGTGCAATTTTATCCCGACCGGAATTAATGACCTGGCCTCCCGGTTCCCACGCTACCACGTTTGGCGGTAACCCCGTTGCCTGTGCTGCGGCAAATGTAACCTTGCGACTTTTGGAAACAGGCATAATGGAAAATGCTCTGAATGTGGGAGAGTTATTGCAAGCAGGTTTAACCCGGTTAGCGAAAAAATTTAAGCAAGTTTCCCTACCGAGGGGAAAGGGTTTAATGGTCGCAATTGACTTATTAGATGCAGCGGGAAATCCCGATGGGAAATTGCGGGATAAAATTGTAGATGAAGCCTTCTACAAAGGTTTGTTACTCTTAGGTTGCGGTAGGGCAGCGATTCGGTTTTGTCCGCCTTTGGTTATCGACAGCGACCAAATTCAAATTGCCCTGGAAATTATCGAAGAATTGCTAATTGCTAATTGCTAATTGCTAATTGCTAATTGCTCATGGAGATTCGGTTGATTCCTATCTACGATTAGCGATTAGTCAATCATACCAAATTCGGAGCGACAACCCCTCTTATCTTCTTCCTCTTCTCTTTGTGTCCTAGCGCTAACGCGCGTTTATTTAAAAGGAGGGTGATGAAAGCGGATTTGATATCACCAATTACCAATTACCAATTACCAATCACCCATTACCCATTACCCATTACCCATTACCTATGACCAATTACCAAATTGCTCAAAAACTCTGGCATAAACTCTGGGAAAATTACATTTCCAGAGTCAATTACGCCCAAGTTTACCAAAAAATGATAACCGCAGCGGGTGGTACCGTCGCCAACGACCACATCGCCTTTCGTTCTTTGCGCCTAACAGTCGAACAAAACAATCTGGGAATCGAACATCTGGCGCCAATTGCCGCCGCATTAGGTTACGCACCAGCAGGGGAATACTATTTTCCCTCTTCCCATCTTTATGCGCGTCACTATCGCCATCCAAAACAAGACGAATTCGACTTGCCCAAATTGTTTATTAGCGAACTAATTGTAGATGAATTACCAGATGAAATTGCCAACCTGATTTCTCAAACAGTCGTGTCGGGTTTATCCATCCATTCGCCAACATTTCCCAGCCATATCGATTCCTTATCTGGATTACAAATTGACCAATTTGTCAAGCAAATTTCAACAATATTTACTCGCCCTTGGCAACCTCCCCGGAAATCTACTGTAGAAACAGTAAATAACGTAACTCAGTATGGAGCCTGGGTACTGCTGCACGGATACGCCGTCAATCACTTTACCGGGTATGTTAATCGCCAGAATACTCTCGAGTATCCAGATATCGAAAGTACTGCTAGCGGCTTATCCCAGCGAGGCGTGCCGATGAAAGCCCAGATTGAAGGCAGTCCTTGCAGCGGTTTAAGGCAGACGGCAACCCATGCTGTGAAAGAAATGGTTACGGTGCTAGATGATACTAGCGATGAGTTAATAAATATCCCTTGGACTTATGCTTATTATGAGATTGCCGAACGTAATTTGATTGAAATCGATGGGGGTGAAAAGGTGCTTTTTGAGGGATTTCTTGATGCTCAAGCGAAGAATTTGTTTGAAATGACGCGGAAATAATGTCAGGACTTAGGCGCTTGCTTCCCGGTTTCTACGAAAAATCGTTGGTTTGGGAATCATATGATGTCCGGTCGATTACCCATAATCAAAAGCCGGGACACGGCACGATCAAAGTTATCTGTTTGTCCGAGATATCTATGATGCCGTGTCCCTACGCAACCACGGGGTAAGGTTTTTTTATTCTGGGCAATTCAACGGACATGATATCAGAGATTAACGAAGAAACCGGGTTTCTGGCATCGTCTTGCGTAAGCCCTAGATCGCCACCATAATTCTAGGAATATAATCAGAGCAGCAGCAAGAGTACTCAGATGTCCTGTGTCGCTGTATAAGTTTTCCAAAGTTGGGGGGGATTACCGAGTTCTTATGCAAGAGCGATCTCGCAGAATTACTGCCATTTTTCGATGTTCCCTTGGGCTAGAAAAGCTTGACCCATCAACCTCAACTCTTTGACAATATTTTTGCGGGTTTTTATCGGTTCCCCTACCTGTAGGCAATCCTGGGCTAGCCTCAGCTTCTCCTTTCCAAGGAGAGACTAGACCCTGCATAAACTTTACATTTCTTTAGAGACAGCCTCTAATATTTTAACTTTCTGGTACATTAGCCCAAAAATCCCGCCAAATGTCTTTAGCTTTATGATAACCTTTTAAGACTAAATCAGGTTTAATTCTCTCAGATTTAATTAATTCTTCTACAGCCATTCTCACTAATTTCTTATGAGCAATATCAACCCCACCCGTATGAATATCCCAGAATTCCCAGTCAATATTATTAGCAATGATATAGGGATGAGTAACAATAGCTTTTCTAAATATATCTAAGTACACCTGACAGATACATTCAACTCCAACCCCTTCCAACCCTATTACAAAATCAATACTCTCATTCATTAACATTAAATGCATGTACTTAAAAATATCGTTATTAGCTTGATAAATCGGCTGATTAGGAATTTGCTTCACTTCAATAGATTTAAGAAAATTATCCCAAAGTACTAAATGAGATTTATTATAATCTCCATTCCCTAATTCATCATTTAATATCTCAGCAATCAAGCATTTAAATTCACTTTCAGGCAATCGATAAACTAATAAAGCTAGGTGATTCGCATGATTTTTAACTATAAAACGATACTCTATACAAACTTTTTGAAGCTCCTCTAAATTCCAATTACAAACATATTTAAAAGTCTGGTTAACCGACAGTTCTTCTCTTAATTTATCATCCTCAAAAAAAAACTGCCCAAAAATTTGAAATCTTCATGCTGTTATGGGTCAACTTAGATAAGTTTAACAATTTACTTGGTACAGGGAACAAGTAAATTATAACATATTAAAATAAAATTATCTAAAAATAGGGATTTACCCGCTCATAGCATAGGGTAAATCTCATTTTATATCAAGTCCGGTAGCATTGGACTTGCACCCCCACCGCCGGTGCCCCCTCTCCCATCAAGGGCGAGCGGGAGCAAGATACAAGTCCGATACTACCGGAGACGATATTACTTACTTTCTTTCCACTCGAAGAACAGAAGTCGTTGCTCCGGCTACGCCTACTCAATAAAACTGCGTAAAATGCCCAAAAATTTCTCAATATAATTGATAAAATACTCATCCAAATCAAATTCAATTCTTTGTTCGGTCAGTATTATGTTGTAATTATTTTCAACTTGGGACACCAAGGATTGCCCACCCTAAAAACAAATTCAATTTCTGGTCTTGTGGAGTCGGGTATTGTGGCGTGGCTTCTTGCGGAGTGGGGTCTTGTGGGGTGGGCGTCTCGCCCGCCCATTCTATCAGTGTAACTGCGACCCCTAATAATACCGCTAGATTGTCAGCTAGAAATTTTGATTAGTTGCGTTTGTACTTAACGATGAGTAGGCAATTTCTGCCATCGGCAGATCGAGAGTAAACCACATTATCTGCGATGCTTCGCATCAGAAACCAACCATAGCCACCGATGGAAAGTTTACCTGGATCGGGCGCTTTGAGTGGCGGCGGATCGAACAGTGCCCCTCGATCCCAGATGCGAATTTCCAGTCGGTCGGCCCATAGAGTTAACTCAAGGTCAATAGGCGTTTCTGGTGGTAAATCCTTATGGGCGTGGCGAACCGCGTTGGTAAAGCCTTCGTCGAGGGCTAATTTCAGCATATCGACGGCTATGTTGAGGTTCTTGCTTTCATCTGCCAGCCAGGAAAGCCGAGACAGATTCTGATGGCAGAATCGCTCAAACCATTCCACAACGTCAATCAGCCGATTTATATCAGTTTTAACACTAAGATGCTCTTGCTGTAGCATTCCTGGCTGCGCCACTACTTTATTCAGCATAAGTTAGATGCACCATTTTTGAATAATGCTGGCATAGATGGAATCAACTCTGCCTTGCCCTGGTAGCGAATACCTGCTGGCGTCACCTCAAACCGCATCGGTAAAACTTCTAAACCAGAGGCGTAAGCTTGCCTCAACAACTCCCCATAAACCGGATCGGCACTATCTCCTGGGGCAAAGTGGGTACAGTCGCCGCGATTGATCAGATACAGCATCACCGCCCTAGCAGAGGGCAGTAAAGCCATCAATTCCCGCAGGTGCTTTTGTCCCCGCGTCGTTACCGTATCCGGAAATAGCGCCACCGGACTTTTTGCCCAAGTAGTATTCTTTACTTCCAGGTAGATCGGTTTATCCGCCTCGCTGCCGGTTAAAACAAAGTCCACGCGGCTGCCTTTATCGACACCGTAGCCCACTTCCCCCCGAATTTGGCTGTAGTTCCCCAACTGGGGAAACAATCGTTTCTCCAATGCCAGTTTTATTATTTGGTTTGGCAAAGCTGTATTAATGCCTACCCAGGTTGGTTCTGTGTCGGTCACCTGAATCATTTCCCAAGTGTAGGCGAGTTTGCGCTTGGGATTGTCGCTCAAAGACACTTGTACTAAACTACCAGGAGTGGAAACCCCCGTCATCGGCCCAGTATTCGGGCAGTGGGCGGTAATCACTTCTCCCGTCGCCAGTTCGATATCGGCGAAAAATCGCTTATAGCGTTTAACCAACACGCCGGGATAAAGAGTTGGGTATCGATAGATAAAATCAGCCGTCATCGCGCTTAAATTATTGAGAGGCACTAATCGAGTTTGTAACTGTACGTGACTGAAATCAAGAAATCCTCTCGTTCGCTGGCTGTAATTGCTGGGATTGTCGCATTTGGCACATTGATCAGCAAAATCTTTGGTTTGGTGCGCCAGCAAGCGATCGCTGCCGCGTTTGGTGTGGGTGCAGCTGCCAACGCCTATAGCTACGCCTATATTCTCCCCGGTTTTTTACTGGTCTTGCTGGGAGGCATTAACGGACCATTCCACAGCGCCATTGTCAGCGTTTTGGCAAAGCGGGATAAAAAAGAAGCCGCCCCAATCGTGGAAACGATGACCACCTTTATCACCTGCGTCCTGCTGTTGGTGACGATCGGTTTGATTATTTTTGCAGAACCGCTGACCAATATCGTCGCGCCTGGGCTAAATCAAACTCAGGGACTTAGCGCGTCAGAGGTGCAGACGCTGATGCAGACGAAAGAGATAGCGATCGCTCAACTCCGCATTATGGCACCCATCGCCGTCCTTGCCGGACTCATCGGTATCGGATTCGCCACCCTCAACGCCGCCGATATGTATTGGCTACCCTCGATTAGTCCTTTATTTTCCAGCATTTTAGTCATCGTTGGACTCGGCGTTTTAGCCATACAATTAGGCAGCAAAATTATCGCCCCCGAATACGCCATGCTGGGGGGAATTGTCCTAGCAGTGGGAACGCTTGCCGGTGCAATTTTACAGTGGATCGTGCAGTTAATTGCCCAGTGGCGATCCGGTTTGGGAACCCTGCGCCTGCGGTTTGACTTTCAAAATCCAGGCGTCCAAGAAGTGATTAAAATTATGGCACCGGCAACCTTTTCTTCCGGGATGCTGCACATTAACGTCTACACCGATTTATTTTTCGCTTCTTACATCCAAGGAGCAGCCGCTGCGTTAAATTATGCCAGCCTTTTAGTCCAAACTCCGTTAGGAATTATTTCCAATGTCCTTTTAGTACCCCTTTTACCCGTATTTTCCCGCCTCGCCGCCCCAGAAAATTGGCCCGAACTCAAGGCGCGAATTCGTCAAGGATTAATGTTAACTGCGCTTACTATGTTACCCTTGGGCGCGATTATGATATCCCTATCGATGCCAATTGTAAGAGTCGTTTACGAACGGGGGGCATTTAATCGCCAAGCATCCGGGTTAGTCGCATCTTTATTAGTAGCTTACGGCATCGGGATGTTTTTCTATTTGGGGCGCGATGTCTTGGTAAGAGTATTTTATGCCTTGGGAGATGGAGAAACGCCATTTCGCATCAGCATCATGAATATTTTTCTTAATGGTTTGCTCGACTGGATCTTAATTCAACCTTTCGGCGCACCCGGCTTAGTTTTAGCCACAATGGGCGTCAATATTGTTTCAATGGTGTTGCTGTTGTGGAAGTTAAATCAAAAACTCAATGGTTTACCAATGCATCAGTGGTTATTACCCTTCGGTGGTTTAGTCGGCGCTAGCATTTTCACGGGTTTCGCTAGTTGGGGTACAAGTCAGGGTTTGCAACAAATTTTAGGTAGCGAAGGCTTGCTAATTCAACTGCTGGATCTCAGCATTTCTGGATTAGTTGGCTTATGCTTGTTTGGTTTCCTTGCAATTAAAATGGAGTTACCAGAAATGGATATTTTTGTCTCGCGGATACGTCAGCGCTTTGTTAAAAAGAAGGTGGGGTAATATAATTTTGGTAATGGCTAATTGCTAATTGGGTAGGCAAAAATAGGATTTAGTTGTGGCAGATAGCTATGCCAATGGGAAATTATCTGCTACAAAATCCGGCTTTTTTTAGGGTTAGATTAGTTTTAAGACAACTTGTCGGTGAGTCAATAAATAAGATGGTTGAATCCAATTCTCTTCAAGATGAATCGTTTGGCATTATCCCGATCTTTTGTCAAGGGGATACTTACTTATTCTTGCTAATTCAGCACCAGGCGGGACATTGGGGGTTTCCCAAAGGACACGCGATCGCAGGCGAGTCGCCCCTACAAGCTGCCTGTCGCGAATTGGTAGAAGAAACGGGAATTTCCGATTACACGCTGTTAGAAGGCGTTTCATTTGTAGAACATTACACCTTTACTAAGAAAGACAAAACATTTGATAAAACCGTGACTTATTTTCCCGCATTGGTAAAGTCAGACATGGTAAAATGTCAAGTGGAAGAAATTCAAAGCTATACCTGGGCCGCTCGGGAAACAGCGATCGCTCTCATCACCTACGAACCCAGCAAGCAAATTTTGCTGGAAGTCGATCGATATTTAACAACAGGTAATTGGTAATTGCTAATCGCTAATTGCTAATTGCGCTTGGCGTTGAGTAATTCCGATGCAAACGGAAACTAACACAAGAAACCCGGTTTTTGAGAAAAACCGGGTTTCTGGGCAAATTCACCTACATAACTCAAGTTGCTAGTTATCTAAAAAGAGCGGCTAATGGCTAATGCCAGGAAAAATTATATATTAGCAATTAGCAATTAGCAATTACCAATTAGCAATTAGCAACTTACGTTACATCTTGCGTTGAAATTCTTCCAAAACATCGATCAAATGTACCCGACTTTGCATCGGCAACATATCTGCTAACGGGACTTCCCGGTGTCCGCCGCCTAGCCGCACCGGGATGTCTTGCAGGATCTGCATCACCTTGTCTTCGGATAGGGAATTATCCAGCAACATGGGATACATCCGTTCGGCGAGGAGGGTGTGCAAGTGCGCTTCTCTTAAGTAGAGATGCCACTTGGCAATGTCCATATAAACGTTTTCGCCAATTTCGGCGGCGAGTGCTTCGATTGTTTCGGTGGTGTTTGTCTTAGCCATAGGAGTTATTTTGATACCCTCAATAGGAAATCTATTTCGATCCTATTCAATCAAACCAAGAGCGATCGCGCCCTCCACAATCGGCAAGAATCTTCAATCTACCCAGAGGAAGACGTATCCCCGGATGTAGTTGCAGCTGCGGAATAGTCCGCGATCGCAAAAATATACACAGCATGGGCTACCAATACGATAAACCACCCGCCCGTGACCCAAATTGCCCAAGGCCAAGAAGCTTTTTGCAAGTTGTCGAAAAACCACAACCCGGAATTAGACGCTGCAAAAATTGCTACATGGGTGGCAAAGTTCATCCGGTCGTCAAGTTTGCGGAAAGCGGGGTCGTTACGGTCGGGTTTGCGAGGCCAACGAGGAGGCATGAAATCTCTCTTGTGAATGTGAGCGTCTTAGGTACTTAGCTTATTTTACCGAGCCTGTTACATTTGCTCTAATTTCAAACTTAGTGAGAACAAGGTTGGTATAGGGGAAGATCGATTTTATTTTCCTTTTCTATCTGTTGGCGAAAATAAAGACGATACAACTCGCAGCTAACGCGAGCCAGATTTCCTTCTAGTCGGACTAACCCCATGCTTTCTAACTTATAGGCAGCGATCGCATCTAATTGTACGCTCTCATTGGCAGCGATCGCCCGTTCCAGCGCATCTGCCAATTCCCGATCTTCTCGCAGTATCGCCCAATGACCCCGCAAATGGTGACTGTAAATCCCTGCTTGGGTGGGTGCCGTTCGCAATAACTCTTCTAAAGTTACTCCTTCTGTCCTCAAGTGATAAAACGCGAGATTGATTAAATAAGGATGTCCCCCCACCATAGCCATCAGTTGTTCTGTTTCCTCCTCTGTCCAATCTAATCCATAGCGCTCTGCCAAATCCTGGAGCTGGAAGCTGGTAAACTGGGGCAGTCTCAGGGATAATCCCACATTAAACGGAGATTGGGTCAACTTTAGCTGAATATATACTTCCGTCGAGTGAACGAGTACTAATCGCAGTCTTTGCCAAGTTTCAGCTTGCTGAGCCAATTCGTGCCAAAATCGCAACATCGGTAGAAAATCTTGGGCAATCTTGGGATGCTCGAAAACTCGATTGACTTCATTCAATGATAAAACTAGGGTACCTTCGACAGACTCTAACAAATACGCCTCGAAGTAAATTTTGCAGCTGACCTTGCTGCCCATATCCTCGTCCCAATAATCATCCAATCGGGGGGAAAGCTGCAATTGTCTGCTGACATTGACGCAGAACCAGCGCAAAAATCTATCGAGGGTTGAAAAAACCGCTTCGTCTGCTTCTTGAAAATCTATCGAGACAACTTTGTAAGATTTATTCGTAGCGTCAGCCAGAATTCTACTCAGGAGCGAGCTTTTTCCCATCTTGCTGGGTGCTTTGATGCGGATGACGCATCCAGGTTTGGTAATTTCCTTGTAGGCGAGTTCTTCAATCGGCGGGCGATTGATATAAAGTGGGGAATTTAGCGGTACAGGACTACTGGGATATTCAATCTCTATATGATTGGCTAACTCTGGAGAATTACTCTCTCCCACCCAGTCTTCTAAGTATACCCGGCGTTCATCTTTGTAAGAATTTAATCCTGTTTTTTCTGAATACTGACTTAATACTAAATGTAAATTTTTTTTCGTCACTCTTGCCCCAAGAGCCGTTGAAAGATCGTTCCATAGCTGGGAACCAATTTCTTTGATGTAGGTACTTCCATACCCGGAAGCTTCTGACATCTCAGTGTAAGTTCTTCCAACCCAAGACTGGCGGAGAATTAATCGTTCAATCGGGCTGAGTTCGCGCGATAGAATAACTTGTTCCACAGTTTCCAAAGCTTTATCAATGTTCATTTTGTAACTGAGGGAGGTTGACACAGGCAATCTTCTATATGGCCTATTTTATCGTTACAGCAGTTTTATGTGACATACTTTTCCTACTTTTCCTACCTTTCCTACTTTTCCTGCTTTTTCGGTTCTCGTCGATGGTAGTACGGGCATATTCCGTAGAAGAACCCCCAAAGCAGAATTTGGGCGTGAGCGAGTGCGTCTGGTGTTAGAACAAGGCTAATGTATGGGCGATCGCAAAAGCTTTCTCAGATCTGGCACCAATGCACTGGGCGGGCACCGACGCCCACCCCACAAAAGATATATTTTTCTTGTGGCATGGGCGTCTGTTGTGGCATGGGCGTCTGTTGTGGCATGGGCGTCTGTGCCCGTCGCCCACCCCACAAAAGATATATTTTTCTTGTGGCATGGGCTAAGGGTCCCACCTGTTTTAGGTGCAATATCTCAGCTGGGCAAAAACCCTGGATTTAACCGATAAATCAACAGCGCTTTGGCGATCTTCCCTTACTAACTAATCAAAAAAACCTACTTTTCCTACTTTTTTATAGAAAGGAATGTCACAGCCTGTCGGGTTTCTGTCGCGTTATCGCGAAATTTTGATATTGATAAATAAATTTAAAGTTTGTTAACATAGATGGGCAGCGATTAAAATATGGGGGAAAAACATCTCGGCAGAAATTTGAGTTATCAATAGAAGCATAAGCTTGGGTTATAATTATGTCGTGTTTGAACCAACCTTCTGGGTCGAGAGTACGAGTTGGGATAATGCATTCCACTAGCGGCACAATGGGGCTGAGCGAGAAGCCGTTGATCGATGCAGCACTGATGGCTTGCGCTCAAATCAATCAAGCAGGCGGCGTTCTCGGTCAAGCGATCGAACCCGTTGTCGCAGATGGGAGATCCAACCCGGCAGAATTTGAACGCCAAGCTCTCTGGCTGCTGCAAGTCGAACGAGTCGCCACCGCCTTCGGCTGTTGGACTTCCGCTAGCCGCAAAGCTGTCAAACCCATATTTGAAGAATGCAACGCGCTGCTGTGGTATCCCGTACAGTATGAAGGATTGGAAACCTCGCCAAACATCTTTTATACCGGGTCTTGTCCCAATCAACAAGTCGAACCGGCGGTGACTTGGCTAGTAGAAAACAAAGGTAAGGGATTTTATCTACTCGGTTCCGACTACGTATTTCCCCGCACCGCGAACAAACTGATCGCCGCGCAACTGAAACAACTTGGGGGTCAAGTAGTGGGGGAAGAATACGTCAAGCTAGGAGAAACTAATTTTAGCGATATAATTGCCCGCATTCGCCACCTAGGCCCCGATGTTGTGTTTAATACCCTCAATGGCGATAGCAACCAATCTTTTTATCGTCAGTACCGAGAGGCTGGTATTACTGCTAGTGAAATTCCCATCCTAGCTGTCAGCGTAGCAGAAGCCGAATTACAGGAAATAGGAGATGCAGCAGTTGGTCACTACGCGAGTTGGAGTTACTTTCAAAGTATCGATACACCGGAAAATAACAGATTTGTCCAGAATTTTCGCGCTTGTTACGGCGCTCTTCGCGTCACCTCCGACCCGATTGAGGCAGCTTATAGCCAAGTTTACCTGTGGAAACAAGCAGTAGAAGCCGCCGAATCGTTTGACACGGATCGGGTGCGACAAGCAGCCAAAGGTCAAAGTTTCGCGGCTCCGGGGGGATTAATTAAAATAGAAGCGAATCACCACATTCAAAAGCACTGCCGCATCGGAAAGATTTTACCAAACAAACAATTTGAGATTGTTTATAGCAGCGAAAAAGCAATTAAACCCCTGCCTTGGATGGGGGTAGAAGAATTGAATTTTGATAAATCAGAATTGATTATTAGCCTGCTGGCTGAGGTGAGCCAAGGAATTCAGCAAAATTGGCTGATCGAGCAACAGTCGCAGGAATTGCAGCAGGTAGAGGCAGCGTTGCAAGAAAGTGCGACAAAGTTACGCAACCATAACTTAGTTTTGACCCGATTGGCCAAAAGTCCAGCCCTACATCAAGGGGATTTAAAAGCAGCTTTAAAAGAAATTACAGAAGCCAGCGCTGATAACATTGGGGTAGAAAGAGCCAGCGTGTGGTTGTTGGATGAAACGAACACTAAAATTAAGTGCCTTGATTTATTTGAGAAAAGTGCCAACCAACACAGCGAAGGTGCAGAACTAGCAGCAGTAGACTATCCGGCTTATTTTCAAGCATTGCAGCAAGATGAAGCGATCGCCGCAGACAATGCTAGTACGGATCCCAGAACGGTTGAATTTGCCCCATCTTACTTGATTCGCTTGGGCATCGTCTCGATGTTGGATATACCTATCAGGTTAAGGGGACAAACCGCGGGCGTTATCTGTTTGGAACATATAGGAGATGCGCGTCATTGGACGGCGGAAGACCAAAATTTTGCCCGCAGTCTCGCGGATTTAGTATCTTTAGCAGTTGAAGCCACCGAACGCAAACAAACAGAAGCCGCATTGCGTCAAAGTGAAGAACGCTGGCAACTGATTGTACGCGCTACGGGGGAAGGCATCTATGACTGGAATAATATCACCGGGGAAGCATTTACTTCGCCTCGTTTAACCGAAATATTGGGTTACGCAGAAGGGGAAATTGTCACAGATTACAACAGCTGGTACAAATCGCTGCATCCAGAAGATCTCGCTTTGACTGTCGCCAAGCTGCAAGCGCACCTAGAGGGAAAAACGCCGCAATACATCGCCGAGTATCGCCAACGCTGCAAAGATGGCAGTTACAAGTGGATTTTGGCGCGGGGACAAGCGCAATGGGACGAAACTGGGAAACCCGTGCGGATGGTGGGGTCACATCAGGATATCAGCGATCGCAAGCAAGCCGAAGCGCAAAACCAACTGGTGTTAAATCTAACTCAGGCAATTAACGCTGCTCCTGATTTTGATAGCGCACTGCAAGTAACTTTGCAGCGGATATGCGAAACCACAGGATGGAAATATGGCGAAGCTTGGGAACCCACCGCCGATGGGTCAGCACTGCTTTGCAGCCATTGTTGGTATTATCAATCCAAAGGGATTGACCCGACACTTGAGGATGCGATCGCCCGTTTTCGAGACTACAGCGCCGTTCTCACTGTCCTCCCAGGGGAAGGCATACCCGGACAAGTTTGGTTAAACCAACAATCCCAATGGTTGGCAGATTTAACCGCAGTGGAAGATACTTTCTCCCGATTGGAACTAGCAAAAGAAGCCAGCTTAAAAGCAGGATTTGGCGTCCCCATCTTGGCAACAGGCGACTGGGGATTAGAAACTCCAAACTGGACCCCTGCAGCTTCAGAGCAATTACCCATTACCAATTACCCATTACCAATTACCCAATCTCCAGTATTAGCCGTGTTGGTATTTTTTACCCTAGAAGCTAGTGCAGAAGATAAGCAATTGAGCGAGTTAGTCAGCGCCGTCATTGCCAAGTTGGGAACGGTGTTGCAACAGAAGAAAGTGCAAGCAGAAATGAAAGCACTGTTTGCTGCTATGACAGATTTGGTAACAGTTCGGGACTTTTGCGGACGGTGTCTCAATGTCATCCCAACCAATACGACGAATTTATATAAACCGCCAGCAGCGATGATTGGCAGAAGACTGCACGACGACCTGCCGCGCCAACAAGCCGATCTGATTCTTAAGAGTATCAAAAAGGCATTGCTGAGTCAAAAAACCGTGGCGATTGAATATTGCTTGCCAATTGGAGGAAAGGAGGTTTGGCTAGCAGAAACGATTTCTCCCCTTTCCGAGCAAACCGCGATTTTAGTGGCGCGGGATATCAGCCAACAGCAAGCTGCGCTGGGCGAACGCATATCCGCCGAGTCAGCACTGCGCCAGAAAAATGAACAATTAACCAACGCCCTCCAACAACTCAAAACCGCCCAAGAAGAACTGATTCAAGCGGAAAAAATGGCTGCCTTGGGACAACTCGTTGCCGGAATAGCCCATGAAATTAATACCCCCCTGGGAGCCATTCGTTCTTCTGTGAGAAATCTTGACCAATTCTTAGGAAAAACTTTAGAAACCTTACCCCAAATCTCCCCAGAGCGTCAGTCAGATATTTTGGCTTTAATCCAAAATTCAAATCAAGAAAAAAACTTCTCAACTAAAGAGAAGCGCCAATTTAAACGGCGCTTGCGACAGCAACTGGAAGCCGAGGAAATTGCCAATGCCGACTTGATTGCCGATACCTTAGCCGAGCTGGGCATTTTCGATAATCTGGAACAATTTTTACCTTTATTGAAAGATCCAGAAGGCGAAAATATTTTACAAACCGCCTATAAACTAGCCAGCGTCAAAGCCAGTACGCAAATCATCAACACCGCTATAGAACGTGCTTCTAGAGTCGTGTTTGCCTTGAAAACCTATGCCCGTTACGACCATTCTGGTGCAATGGTTCAGACTCAGGTAACCGAAGGAATTGAAACAGTTTTAACTCTGTATCATAACCAACTTAAACAGGGGGTTGAAGTGATTCGCAACTACAGGGAAATTCCCGCGATATTCTGCTATGGGGACGAACTCAATCAAGTCTGGACAAATCTGATTCATAATGCCATCCAAGCAATGGACAATCGAGGCACTTTAACGATTGATGTCATTCACGAAAACCAACAGGTAAAAATTGGCATCACCGATAGCGGCAAGGGAATTACAAGCGAGGTGATGCCGAAAATCTTTGAGCCATTCTTTACAACTAAACCCCCAGGAGAAGGCAGCGGCATGGGGCTAAATATCGTTCAAAAGATTGTTGAAAAACATCAGGGGAAAATTACGGTAGAAAGCCAACCAGGACACACTAAATTTACCGTTTATCTGCCGAGCGTCACCGAACAATAACCAGACAAATAAACTGGGGTTATCCACAAAATCAATTAAAATTAGTAGGGCAAAAATGAATGGTCAAAATCTAAGTAGCTAAAGCCACCTTTGGCAGAAGCACATAACCTGTCGCCCTCCTCTATATAGTCCAGATCCTCTATTTTGGTGCGATGTTTGCTGGGTTGACAACCAGTGCGGTTTTCTTTAATCAAGCGATTGCAAGTACGGTAGGGGAGGTAGTTTTGGGGATCGTGCCCAACAAAGCGTAACATTAAAAAACAAGCCCAAGAATACTTACCTGCCAGGATCGCTTCCATCACCTGCTCTAATTGGTCATTGGTGAGCATACTTCCGAGTTGTTTTTCAGAATCAAGAGTGCGAGCGCTCATTGTCTTCCTCCACAAATATTATCTTTTAATCTTTGTTAATTTCTCCAGTCTGGCTAGTCAGTATATCTAGCCCTTCTCTTGCCAACTTGTGCATCCACCCAGGTTATCTCTGACTCGACAACCTTGTTTTTGCTCTGGCTCTTTCATGATTCTTACTTAAATTCCCCATATATTTTATAAAATTTCTGCAAAGTTCCCCATAGTATTCTGTAAAGTTTGGATGAAGATTTCGCTTTTTTTTATACATATAGTATTTTTTTCTATCTTTCCTAATTTTTTACAAAAACTTAATCTTTTCCCCAGGTACTTTTCCTACTTTTCCTACTTTTCCTACCAAGGTCGGAGCATAAACAATTGTGTTAATATACTAAGACGTGTTAAACAAACAGGGAAAGCGAAAGAGAGGGAGAGCAAGCTCAATTTGAAAACCGGGAAATTACTGAAGCTGGCAAATATACCAAAGTAAGAAAATATACTGAAGTATGGGCAGATTCCCGGTTTCTCGGAAAAATCGTGGGTTTGGGGGGGAAAAATCCGGCAGGACTTACGCAAGGGCGTTGCCAGAAACAAAGGTGAGACCGTCGTTCGCGAAGCGTCGGGTATGCATATCTCTGGTTGCCAAACCAAGGATTTTTCGGATCGCCCTTTGTTTCTTTGGGTAAGTCCTGACAGTGAAAAATCCCCGCTCTCGCTCTCGATTCAAATGGCGCTATAATCCCCTGATTTCCCCCCCGTTTTGCTGACCAAGCGAATTGCTTCAATCTGCATCGACTTTTCCAACGCTTTCGCCATATCGTAAAGCGTCAGCGCCGCTACCGAAACCGCCGTCAGAGCTTCCATTTCCACCCCCGTTTCGGCTTTGGTTTTAACTTCTGCCTGAATTTGATATCCCGGCAGTTGGGGATCTGCGACGATTTGAACTTCAACCTTTTGCAAAGGCAAGGGATGGCACAGGGGAATTAACTGGGATGTCTGCTTGGCTGCCATAATTCCAGCTAACCTTGCCGTTCCCAGCACATCGCCCTTGGGGGCATTCCCTGCTTCAATTGCGGCCAAGGTTGCCGGTAACATCCGCACCTGACCTGCTGCCACAGCAATCCGCAACGTGGGCTGTTTGGCTGAAACGTCCACCATGCGGGCTTCCCCGCTTGAGTCTAGGTGGGTTAAGGAAGAATTTTGAGAAAAATTTTGCATGATTCGGAAAAGGTGTGTTATGATAAGTTTCTGGCAAGGGCTTGTAGCTTAGTGGATTAGAGCGTGTGGCTACGGACCACAAGGTCGGGGGTTCGAGTCCCTCCAAGCCCGTCCAAATAATATTAGACTGTAGAGGCGACTTTCAGCCTTTAGCTAGACAGCCGGGAATCCCCACACCATACCTGATAAGGTTGGTGTGGGATGAGAGGCGTGTGAACGGACGATTCCACCCGTGAGAGAATTAATGGCGTAGCCGTTAAAAGCGATGGGGTGGATGAGGACGTGAACA